>CAZYAC010000118.1:0-13230 GCA_964645475.1 uncultured Saprospiraceae bacterium
CCTAGTAAATAAATTAATTTCTGAGTTCCTTTTGATTCTAAATAAAAATCAAGTGGTGTAGTATCTACGAGGATTTTATTTTCATCAAATACCTTGTGCCAAGCCTTTAAAATACTTTTAGTTTTCTGCTTCTTTTGAAGTTTACTTATGGCAACAATTACATCTTTTACTTCTTTCTTACCATCTGGAAAATCTACATCATCAATACTGATATTGTCGATACTTTCCTCTTCAACAGTAAGTTTAGAAATTTCAAGGAAATCAATAAATTTATTAACCCACTTTCTAAAATCCTTATCTGTTTTTATTTTGTTAATAGTATATCCTCCAAAACTTCTGTCTCCAATTCCTGAGATAACATTTAAATTTTTGAACCATTCTAAAATAGAGTTGGATATTTCTCCGTCGAATTGAGAACAAACAGAAAGAAATAAAACATTTTCTCTTGTTTTACTAGGTAATCCTTTGCCTTCTTTAAAGTTAGTCCCATTAATTTCGATTCTTTTTCCATCTCTTCTAAAAAGGGCAGTCTCAATTTTATTTGGTACATAGAATAACCATTCTGATTCTATTATGCCTCTATTAATTTCAAAACCATATCGATATTGAATACTATTTTTTACAATGACTACTTCAAAAAAAGAACTTTCATCTTTAGTTTTAGGATTTAATTCAAATGCTCTACTTTTTGAAAGGGAAGAATTTTCTATTATTGCTTCATTAAATGAATTGAGAACCACTCTTTTCATAAATGATATTCCCGATAATAAATTACTCTTACCACTTGCATTCGGGCCATAGATTGCCGTAGTTTTTAGAACCTTCATATTATTATTCCCAATACTAATATTTTCAGGTTCAAGTTCTTTTGTTGTTTTATTACCAACAAGACTTAAGCTAGCATCATTCTTAAAAGAAAGGTAATTTTCAATATTGAATTGTAATAGCATTTTTGTGGTTTTTTCTCAAAAATGTACATTCTTAACGGTAAAAGCAAGTATTTTGTGATTTTTTCTCATATTTTTTATTCTTGCATGTAACAACCATACACACACCAATCACATATACACCCGGAATACCCCGATATATACACAACTCCCTATTTACAATATACTTATTTTTCGAAAATTCTTTAGAAACTTACTTTAACTCAGTCGCTTTGTACAGTTTAATATCTTCCTCCCGTAATAATTGCATCATCACCGCCTGATCAGCCGGTCGTACTTTTCCTTTGACAGCGATGATCTTGTCTTTAAATTCCGCTTCGGGATCATAACTGAAATTGGCTAAATCTTTTTTGGCAATATAAAAAGAGAAGATATGGTTGGGAAAATTTTTGTCCAGGTTAAACCATAAATTTCCACTGCGACTATAGCGGGTACTGACCACCGTTCCACAAACCGTAATTTCCTTATTCGCTTTGGCATGTTGTTTTGCTTGCACGGTATTAAAATGTCCACGTGGAAGGCTAGGCGGATAGATGGGTTCGACGTCTCCTTTTTTAGATTCAGGAAACCAATGCGGTTTGTCTAAAGATTTTTCGATCTCCGCTTCATTGGAGATTTTATTAAAAAAATTGAGTCCGGTGATTTCTTCAATTTCGTCGATGGTCTTAGCGAAAGAAATCAAGGGATAGGTTGTCTTTTGATTAGGCATCAGAAATCCAATGGCTTTCCCAGCTTTCAAATCTAGGACGACTTTAAAATACATTTCAGGAATCGCCACTTTATTGATCCCACCTTCTACAACGGGTAATCCTTCTTTTAAAACGGGGCCCGTCACGATATACAATTGGGTCGTTGGATGGTCTTGAATATAGCCTCGCAGGCTGCCTTCAAGTTCCGCCCAACTCTCTCGGTTAAAGTCCGGGCGTTGCGGCGACATATTGGAATAGAAATAGCTTTCAGACAAGGCTTTTTTTGACCAACGAAAATCAGCTGAAGGAGCTAGATGTCCTCGATCATAACCAAAACCGTCATACTTAAAACTTCCGTCTTCTTGAGGAAATTTTAAAAAATAATCTTTTTCTACGGCAGTCCCTGTAGTCACCAGCGGATCTTCCCGAAAATCATTGCTTCGATAAGCCGTACCCGTAATTACATCAGGGGTTAGAATATGCGCGACCCATTTTGCTTGCTCATAGGCCTCTGCGTATTCGAGGAAGAGCGCACTATGTTTAATATAATTTTCAGAAGGTAAGCCCACTTCTTCGAGGTCTCGATGAATTCTATCTAGTTTGGTCGTTTCGACTTCGAAGTTAAGGACTTCTTTTTGACGTTCTAATTCTTGAATCTCTAGCTCTAATTTTTCTATTTTAGCGTCGAGCGATTGACTGGAAAGCTCCATTGCGAAGAAGACAAGGCTGGTTATAAGTATTACTCTAAGCATATTATCACGAATTTACAGAGGAAAGTTGTTGAATACAATCGTAGGATTTCCAGGGATGGTGCGATGGGCTGAAAGAGTGACCATAACAAAGTTAGTTAAATCAAGAATGAAACGAAAGTTATTCCGTTATTTGTATTTCGGAATCGTTAATAAATTAATAAGTTCAAGGTCAATTTCTATTTGAATTATCGAAAACAGACCAGTTATTTCAAAATAAAAAAATTCCAGCATGTCAACCTACCTTTCCTTCGAAACACCCAGATTACTCATTGAGCCGCTGACTATCAGCGATGCACCACACTTATTAGAATTGATGAATACGCCCAAATGGTTGAAAAATATTGGAGATCGAAAGGTTTATACGGTGGAAGATGGTGCAAATTATATTACGCAAAAAATCACCCCTCAATTTGAAAGATTAGGATTTGGAAATTATAAAGTGGTTCGTAAATCGGATGGTCAATTTCTTGGCAATTGCGGACTCTACGATCGCGAAGGACTCGAAGGTGTTGATATCGGCTTTGCATTTTTACCTGCTTATGAAAAAAAAGGCTATGCTTTCGAAGCCGCCCAAAAATTAAGAGATGAAGGATTTGACCAGTTCGGTATTTCCATCATCTCCGCTATAACCATTCCTTCCAATCTCGCTTCCCAGAAACTAATAGAAAAGCTAGGTCTAAAATTTGTAAAAATGATTCGGTTACCAGACGATGATGAAGAACTGATGTTTTATCAGATTCATAGGGACGTTGATAAAAATAAAAGTCCTTCCTAAAGAACAAAACAAGAAGTTCTTAAAACGGTTTTATTTGAAAGTTCTCCATCAAAAAGCAATAAAGTAAAGATCGTTCTGTAACCATTCTTTATCAACTTCTATTTATCTATCTTTGAGTTTACTTAAAAGGCTTAGTTATTAAAGTAAAGACATCGCACTAAAAGATTAATACGCTAGAAGGTCTTTGCGCCTTAGCGTCTTTGCGAGAAAAAATATTTCACAATAAAAACAAAAGCCCTCAACTATGTACCTATTAGGATATGATATCGGCAGCTCTTCCATCAAAGCTGCACTCGTAAAAGCAGATACCGGAAAAACCGTTGCCATGGCGCAATACCCAGCAGTGGAAATGGACATTATAGCCAACCAACCGGGATGGGCAGAACAAGATCCAGAAATCTGGTGGAATAACGTCTGTCAGGTAACCAATAAATTATTAAAGCAAGTAGACATTCCAACCACCCAAATCCAAAGCATTGGGGTTGCTTATCAAATGCATGGCTTGGTACTGATCGACAAAAACCAAAAAGTACTTCGCCCTTCAATTATCTGGTGTGATAGTAGAGCCGTCGAAATTGGAAATCAAGCTTTCCAGGATTTAGGTGACGAAAAATGTTTGAGTCATCTGCTGAATAGTCCCGGTAATTTCACGGCTTCCAAACTAAAATGGGTACAAGAAAATGAACCAGACATTTACCAACAAATTGATAAGATATTATTGCCTGGGGATTATTTAGCAATGAGACTAACGGGAAAAGCAGTGACGACTGTTTCTGGATTAAGCGAAGGGATTTTCTGGGACTTTCACGAAAATAAAATAGCCGACTTTTTACTAGATTATTACAAAATCGATAAGGGTCTGATTCCTGAAATCAAAAACACTTTTGGTAAACAGGGAGTACTACAAGAAGATGCCGCTGCGGCTACTGGACTTGCCGTTGGAACTCCCGTCACCTACCGCGCCGGTGACCAACCCAACAACGCTTTTTCACTAGGTGTCGTCCATCCAAATGAAGTGGCGGCCACAGGGGGAACTTCTGGGGTCGTTTACGGTGTCGTAGATCGTCCTGCTTACGATCCACAATCTAGAATTAATGGTTTTGCCCACGTCAATCATCATCCTGAAAATCCACGGCTTGGTTTATTGCTCTGCATTAACGGTGCTGGAATTCAGTACGCTTGGCTAAAAAAACAAATGGCCGATCCAGGTATCTCTTATGGAGAAATGGAAACCATGATGGAATCGATTCCCATTGGATCTGACGGTTTACGAATCATTCCTTTTGGGAACGGAGCGGAAAGAATCCTCACCAACCAAAATCCGGGCGCGCAGATCAATAATCTTCAATTTAACCGGCACACGCAAGCACATTTTTTTCGCGCAGCCTTGGAGGGGATTGCCTTTTCTTTTGTCTATGGTTTTAAGGTTTTGAAAAAATCAGGTTTGCAGCCAGTCGTCATCAAAGTAGGAAATGATAATCTATTTCAATCAAAAATATTTTCACAAACCATCGCCAACCTGCTGGGGTGCAAATTAGAAGTCGTGAAAACAAACGGCGCTGC
Source organism: uncultured Saprospiraceae bacterium (assembly GCA_964645475.1). Taxonomy (GTDB): domain Bacteria; phylum Bacteroidota; class Bacteroidia; order Chitinophagales; family Saprospiraceae; genus JALZUU01. The sequence goes on from CAZYAC010000118.1 coordinate 4,727, forward strand.
CGGTGCAGCTAAAGGTAGTGGGATCGGAAGTGGATTTTATAAAAGCTTTGCAGAAGCAGTCAATAAAAACGAAATTGAGAAAGTATTTCATCCGAATACAGAAGAAGAAAGTTATCAGAAAGCTTATGAAGACTGGGAAAAAGATTTGGAAAAGCTTATACAGTAGACATCATTGCGAAATGGTTTGTAAAGAGAGAAAATGAAGGAATTTATTTCCAATTGATGAACAAGCGGAATCAAATAGCCATAGTTATTAAGGTGAGCATGTGAAGAAACGTGGAGATAAAAGACAAGTTTTAACTCATACAATATCATTCGCAATAAGGTCTAATAGTTGATCTAAAAAAGAAAACCCTGCTAATGATAAATTAGCAGGGTCCCAAGATGTTATTATTCACTATATAAAAAATCTTAATCAAAAAAAATAATGTCTTATTATTATTGTTTAGGCTACTTAAATCGGGCCGTAACTCGCAACCCAGTGCTAAACAAGTTAACAGAACCATTTCCAATTCCTGTTAATGGTATTTTTACATAAGGAGAAATTTGTAAGCTAGTATTTTTTCCCATTCTATGTTGGTAACCAAAGGATACCTGACCAATACCTAAAATATGGTTATTCGCCATCTTATCATTCCAACTGGTTTTTAAATCCGTGCGATTAATAGATGGATCATAAATAAAGTCATACCACTCGCTACTCATTAAATAAGTCGTTGCGCCAAGGCTTGCAAACCATCCATTCTCATTAACATCACTAAAATAATAGTTCATTGCTAACGGAATTTCAATCACGGTACAAGTTCCATCAAATTGCATAGGAGCGATAGCGTCTGTCCAGAATCCAGGTTCTGTTTTATATTTGGTACCTTCTCCTAGATATCGTTTTTTACTTATCCCTACTCCAGTAATTAACTCAATGCGGTTAGTCAATTGATACCCAAACTCCAATCCTAAATAATATCCTGCCTTTGCTTGTCCAGCTCCACCTACAAAAGAATATTCTGGTCCAGCGGATAATCCAACTGAAAATCGTTTACCTCTTTTTTGCTTTTCATCGTTCACTTTTTCTGGTTCATCTTCAAGCAAAATAGGAGGCACTTGAATGGATGTCAGAGCAAAAGTCGGTTCTTCTAAGAGAACAATTTTAGTAGAAGAAAGTAAGACAGGATTTGTTTGTACTGTTTTTGTAGATTGAGCAACAGTAGATTCAGCACCTATCTTATTTGTTCTAACAACATTTTTGGGATTTGATAAAGCAACTTTTTCTGCTGATCTTGTTAAAAAAGTTGTCTTTTCTGTATTTGAAAAAGATTCAACCGTTGTTGCTATTGGTTGATTTTTGGGATCATTGTTATTGGTATAATCCTTTTCATTTAATTTACGGGGCAAGTCCAAATTAGGAACTTCGGTTTTCTTTGGGCTGGAATTCGAGGCGTCAATATTATTATTTTCGTTTTCCGGCAGTGTAGTAATTTGCGTATCGTCATTAAGTTCAGTTGATCCGGTAATATTTTTCGTCTGAGAATTTATTAAATTTTGTTCTGAAGATTTAGTTTCTGCTAAGGTTTGTTGATCTGAGGTATAATGTTTTAACCCAAAAACACCAACCAAAGCGGTAACTCCTACAATGATCCACCAACCTAAAAAACGATATTTTCTTTTCTTTTCTTGTTGATCTAACATCCCGTCCATAGAAGTCCAGGCATCCTCACGGTACGTAAAATCATAACGCTCTGAACCTTCTTGAAAGAGTTCATCCAGTTTTTGTTTATTAAAATCATCCATGCTGATTCACTTTTAAGCGGTCTAAAACTAATAATTGTAGTTTTTGTCTGGCTTTTGATAAGTTCGATTTACTTGTTCCAACCGTAATCCCTAATTTATTCGCAATCTCTTCATGTTTAAAACCATCGATCACATGCATATTAAAAACAGTTCTGTAGGCTAGGGATAAAGATTGTACCATTCCCATTAGTTCTTTGTAGCCTATTCGGCTCAATATATCTTCTCTATCGCTTAGGTTATTTACTTCATTAATATCTGTGTGCATCATTAACTTGTTTTCTTTTTTCACATAATCAATCGACGTATTCACCACAATCTGTCGGAACCAAGGTTTAAATGGTCTATCTGGATCAAATTTATGAATCCGGTCAAATACTTTCAAAAAGCTGTCATTTAGTATAGAAATAGCTCCTGCTTCGCTTTTAGCATACCGAAATCCGATACTCATACCATAACCATAAAACTGCTTATAAAGCGCTTGTTGGTCTTTACGGTTCCGACGACGGCATCCTTCTAGAATATTCGTTAAGTTCTGATCCATTTCGTAATTAAAGTTCCCTGTTCTATACCCAATACTTTATTTTTATAAAAAGGGTTGCCTAGGTCGAAAAATAAATTTACCCTTAAGATAGGGATTTCATCCCCTATTTATTTGTCTCAGGTTCAACATTTTAGATTTTCAGGAATCAAAACTAGGAAAAATGTATGCTGCGCGACAACCACTATTTCCGAACCATTTCCCTTTACCTGCGTTATAGAAATCTAGAAAAACTAATTCTAAAACCTCATTATGTCCAAAATTTCTGACCTTATTGGCAACACTCCCTTGATACGTATTCGACGGATCATTCAAAATGACCAAATTCAAGTTTATTCCAAGCTGGAAGGACAGAATCCAGGAGGCAGTGTCAAGGACCGTGCGGCCTTTGGAATGATTTCCATGGCATTAGAACGAGGAGAAATCAAAAAAGGAGATCATCTAGTGGAAGCTACCAGTGGGAATACCGGAATTGCCCTGGCCATGATTGCTCGCGAATACCAATTGCCCATTACTTTGATAATGCCAGAAAACTCCACCCAAGAACGAGTAGATACCATGCGCGCCTACGGTGCCGAGGTTATTTTGACACCCGCAAAAGGTACCATCGAATATTCTCGCTCTTACGCGGAAGAACTGGTACAGACCAAAGGGTATATCATGCTCAATCAATTTGCCAACAATGACAATTGGCGGATGCATTATCAATCTACCGGGCCCGAAATTTGGCGAGACACAGGACAAAAAATCACCCATTTTGTTTCGAGTATGGGAACCACCGGAACCATCATGGGTGTTTCTCGCTACTTAAAAGAACAAAATCCTGATGTTCAAATTGTGGGGGTTCAACCAACAGATGGTAGCAGGATTCCTGGTATCCGTCGCTGGTCTCCAGAATTTTTACCCAAAATATTCGAAGCCAGCAGGGTGGATCAAATCATTGATGTTTCTGAAACGGAAGCCAAAACAATGATGCGACGAATGGCCAAAGAAGAAGGTGTTTTTGCAGGAGTGAGTAGCGGCGGAGCTATGGCGGCAGCAGAAAAATTGACTCAGCAGATCGACCAAGGTGTGATCGTTTGTATCGCTTGTGACCGTGGAGATCGATATTTGAGTTCCGGTGTTTTTGGATAAGTCCTTAATTTCATTTTACTATCGACAAGCTAGTTTCATTTTAATAAAATACTACAAGACACGATAGATGGAAGCCAACTAGCTAATCAGCCAACTGGCCAACCAGCAAAAAATCCTTGGATTTTGTTAGATTTGCGTTTTACCTGTTTTAAAAAAAGCATACATGATTTCCGTTGAAAAAATTCCTTTCGAGCAAGTACCGCAGTTAAGTGACCGTGACGTCGCTTACGTCGCCAATAATGAAAAACTACGACCATTTTTCAAATATCCGGTTACGCTGGATGCTTTTGGTGATATCTTTCAAGACAAGGCAAAAGATCAAACCGATCGTACTACCCTAGTGAAAGTCCTAAAAGAACAATATGCTCCCCTTACTCCCAGTCCTGCAGTATTGAAAAATATCGAAGCACTGAAAAATGAAAATACTTTCACGGTTATTACCGCACATCAACCCAGTCTTTTTACAGGTCCTCTTTATTATATTTATAAAATAATTTCTACCATCAATCTGGCGCGTCAACTCAACAAGCGGTATCCTAATTATCAGGTAGTCCCAGTTTTTGTTACCGGTGGAGAAGATCACGATTTCGAAGAAGTTCAAAAAGCCAATATTTTTAATAAAACCCTAGTTTGGGAAAACGATGAATCCGGTTCAGTCGGTGCCATGAAAACGGATACTCTGAAAGGGGTGCTATCGGAATTAAAAGACTTGTTGGGTACCAATCCAAATGCTGCGGAGATTTACCAAGTGATTGAAAAGGCTTATACGGAAAATAAATTATACGCTAACGCGACAATTCAATTAGTCAACAGTTTATTTGGAGACGATGGTTTGCTAGTAGTGGGTATGAATAATGCAGAACTCAAAAGAGGATTCATTCCTATTATGACCGAAGAACTAATTCAACAACGCTCCCACCAACTGGTTGAAGCCACCAGTCATCAACTAAATGAAGTCGGTTTTAAAACCCAAGCGGCTCCTCGGGAAATCAACTTATTCTATCTCCGCGATCAAACCCGTGAACGTATTGTTTTTAACGAAGGTACTTACCAAGTATTAAATACCGATTATCAATTTAATGAGACGGAACTCTTGGCGGAAGTCAATCAACATCCAGAACATTTTAGTCCTAATGTTGTCATGCGGCCACTTTATCAGGAAAAAACATTCCCCAATCTGGCTTACATTGGAGGAGGAGGCGAACTTGCCTACTGGCTAGAACGCAAAACGCAGTTCGATCATTTCAACCTCAACTACCCTATGCTCATCCGTCGAAATTCAGTCCTGTGGCTCGATAAGGGAATGAATAAAAAAATGGCTAAGCTCAATTTAAAAGTGGAGGATATTTTCGTAGAAACCGAATCTTTAATTAAAGCCTTCTTAAAAAAAATTGCTGACAAACCTTTGCATCTAACCCCTGAAAAGGAGCAACTTGAAAAGATGTTTGACGATATTGCAGAACGTATCAAAGCCATTGATCCAACCCTTGAAGCCACCGTCAAAGCAGAAAGTGCAAAACAAATTAAGAGTCTTGGAAATTTGGAAGGCCGTCTGATGCGTGCCGAAAAACAAAAGCACGATGTGGCGGTAAATCAAATCAGAGCCATTAAAGACAAACTCTTTTTTAATAACGGTCTGCAGGAAAGAAGAGATAATTTTTTATCTTTCTACGTAAAATACGGTGCAGAATTTTTCGAAATTCTAAAGAAAGAACTCAACCCTATGGATAAACGTTTTGTGGTTATTATTGATACTCCATCGTAAACTCGAAATTTGGTCTGTGATTAAATTTAAAACATTGTGTTAAGGGTGTATTTAACATCCCCTTAAGCACCTTATTTAAAAAATTTACGTTAAATTTGAGGAACTTTCCCCATATAAAATTGTCTGCCAAAACAGCATCCAATGAACAAAAAAGTGATATACCTCCTATTTTTCTGCCTTGCGACCAGCTTTTGTCTGTCTGCACAGAAAGTAGATAAGTGTGGTCACGATCTTTTGTTAGAACAGGCCTTGGAACGAGATCCAGCCGTAGCCGATCGAATGGCGGAGGTGGAAGCTTTTACCAGCGCTTGGTTAGCCGATGACGCTAATCTACCAGCTCTAACAAGGGAGATTATTACCATTCCGGTTGTCGTTCATGTTCTTTGGAACGAGATTTCAGAAGATATTTCCAATCTACAAATTTATTCACAAATTGGTATTCTCAACGAAGACTTTCGAATGCGTAACGAAAACGTAGGAGATATTCCAGATGAGTTTAAACCGCTCGCAGCAGATGTAGGTTTCGAATTTTGCCTAGCAACCCTTACTCCTGAAGGTGATATTACGGACGGCATTACTCGTACACAAACCGAATGGCCTTGTATTGGTGATTTTAATACCACCACTGAATCCGGCATACCTCGATTATTTTATAGCATTCTCGGAGGACAAGACGCTTGGGATCCTCGCCGTTACTTAAATATTTGGGTAGCTCCTACTTGTAATGCTTTTCTTGGCTTTGGATTTAATCCCGGTCAATCTGTCTCTCCACAAGAAGACGGAGTCGTTGTTGATACGGATTATTTTGGTAATGTTTGTAATGATGGCCGCAACCATCATCTCGGACGTACGACTACTCACGAAATTGGTCATTATTTCAATCTCAAACATATTTGGGGCACCAAAGGCTGTGAGGAAGAAGATGATTTTGTGGATGATACCCCATGGCAGGACAATTTTCACAATGGCTGTCCTCCCCATCCATCGGTCAGCTGTGGCTCACCTGATATGTTTATGAATTTTATGGATTTCACAGATGATGCGTGTATCTCCATGTTTACCATTGGACAGCGCAACCGGATGTTTGCGGCCATCAGTGGTCCTCGAGCTGAGCTGCTCAATTCCAATCGGTGCTTATTTATCAATCGTCCAAGACCAGATTTAGGAATCACGGTGTTCCCCAACCCCGTTGACGATTGCATTCACATAGAATTTAATGCAAATTTTGATGATGACGTAACGGTATTATTATACGATGCTGCTGGAAAACTAATTTACGAATCAATCAATAATGCTTCTAACATTCGTAGCATTCCGGCCACAGACTTGGCTACCGGTGTTTATTATCTTCACCTAACGAATGGAAGTACCAAGGTTAGCGAACGCATCATGGTCTATTGAGAAGTACTTAAAGATTTAATTTGCTTTTTTATTATAGCAATCTGACCAAGGTGATAATAACTATGTTCTATTACACCCTCTAAATTTCGAAGATAGGTCCCATATTTTTCCATTACAAATGGTGACAATATTGCTTCATCCGTCAGAGCAATAGAATTTAGGTTTCCTATCCTTTTCAAGGCAAGTTCTTTATCTACATCCAACAATATTTTTTTATAATTTCATCAGAAGAAGTATAATTAGTGTGAATATCGAATATCGATTCAAGGTTGTTCGAAAAATTTAGTTAACCGTCACCTTGACATAATCACTAATGGTAATCAACTTTGCCTCTTCCCCACTAAGATTTATTTTGTCTTTATCATAAGCCGTAAAACGCAACAAATAAACTCCTGCATTACTAAAAGTGGCAGTAGTCGTACGACTATTATTATTATCAAAATTGACATTACCAGTACCCTCTTCTACGGTCCAATCTACGTCCCAAGTCAAGTTGGGAGTACCTTCCTGAAAGACAGCCCCATTCAAAGTGATTGGCTGTCCAATTGTCGCTGTTAGGTCGTTACCTGCATCTGAGTAGAAACCAGTTTTGATTGCTGCAAAGGGCCAAGGCGGCGTCTGCATAGCAGGAAATAACCGTCGGTAGAAATCTATACGACCATTCCAATAATCATTCGGATGACTATGATCCAAATTTTTGACATGTACCAATACCTTCGGTCCACGAAACGCATTATGAGCGGTTAAAACCGATTCTGCCGGACAAATAGTATCTTGATAACCAACTACTCCAATACTTGGACCATCATAACGGGCCGCAAAAAAAGCAGCATCTACGTAGCTGGTGGCTTCTAAGGTTTGAAGATATTCCGTATCCGAAAAATTTTGTTCTCTGGTCTGATTAAGATAATATGGAAATCCACTCGACCGATCATAATAATGACCATGATTAACACAAAGTGCAGAATTACTGTACGCCAAGGCATTTACCCGATCATCCAAACCTGCAATAATCATCGACAATCCTCCACCTTGACTAACTCCATTGACTGCCATATTTTGGCCATCAAATTCAGGTAGAGTAAAAATATAATCAATCACTCTGATTCCAGCCAATACCGCCAGTTTATAATAAAGACTATCCGGGTTGGTAATAATATCTGGCTCATAAGCATCAGGGTCTGCCTGATTTACATCTGCATTATGAATCGTAATCGAAGCAGTAATCGCTCCTCCACGTTCTGCCATAATATCTGGAATTTGTGTCCCATTAGCATTGTCACCAAAGGCCGGTAAATTTAGAATAGCAGGATAAGACCCATTGCCCTTAGGTATGGAAAGATAGCCATAGACCCGTCGATTATTGACGGTAGCCAAACTAAATTCGTAGCTTTCTGAATATTGACTACTGGTTTCAAATTCTATATCAACATCGATTGGCACACTAGCTAGTTCTGCCAGTTGTGCATTCCAAAAATCCATCAAATCAGCAGGCGGGTCCATTTTTGTTTCAATGGATAAGGGCGCCACAGCCGCAGCAGCCATCCTGGCTTGAAAATTTTGATAAACTTGACATTTATAAATCCCAGGCTGGCTGGCCTGAAAATGAATGGTATTGGTCTCCCAACTGTGCAAATCAATCTTGCCCTGTTCTAGGGAAGAATTAAAACGATCACTAAAGATACGGTAGGTAGCATCCCCAGAACCTTCCACATTAAATTGAATAATTTCACCCGGTTGATAGATCGCTGTATTACGATCCACTGATATTTCTACCTGAGCAGATACCAGTGTAGATAAAAAAATCAAAAAATAAAATATTATGTACTGTTTTTTCATGGGTTATTTTTGAATCTCTTACAAAAGTATTGAAATATA
>CAZYAC010000119.1:0-4659 GCA_964645475.1 uncultured Saprospiraceae bacterium
CCTTAATTAACCATAAATTTTCATTTCTGATTAATTATTTTAATTTTACGGAAGTCAATCCGAAGGGGTAGGAGCTATCAAAATAGCCTTCTAACTTGGGATATATTAAACTCAAAACTTACTATATAATGTCTGAAAAAGAAAAAACAACTACGTTAAGTCCCATTCGTTGCGAACTCAAAGCTGGAGAAACTTATGCTTATTGTCAGTGTGGTTATAGTCAAAAGGCGCCATTTTGTGATGGATCACATAAAGGGACCGATATGGGCCCGAAAATATTTACGGTAGAAGAGGACCGTACTGCAGGTGTGTGCAATTGCAAACTGACAGGAAATGCTCCATTTTGTGATGGTACTCATAAGTCGGCTAAATAATTATCAGTTAATTTCTGAATGAAATGGTTAACCTGTCGCGGGCAGGTTAGTTGATCGGCTATTCAAGTTAGAACCTTTTTCGGTTAGTCATGGACATTATGTTAAAATAGTAGCATAATGTTTAATAACGATTCAATAAGATAACAACCTTGCTTTTCATCCTTTTGTCGATCCTTTTTTGGTCTTGTACTTTTGCGATGGTACATACCTATGTCTTCTATCCACTATTACTAAAAATTTTCGCAAAAGGGAAGTCATTGCCAAAGCATGCTTATTTTAATGAAGCGGATAGTCCCAAAGTAATTGTTTTGATGGCTGCCTACAATGAAGCTGCGGTTATTGCTCAAAAATTGGAGAGCTTGCAAGCCTTAAATTATCCACACCAGAAAATAAAAATGTTCATTGGCTCTGATAATAGTACAGATGGAACCAATGAAATAATTCAAAAAATGGCGGCTAAGGATACGCGTATTCAATTGCATGCCTTTACCGAACGCAACGGTAAGCCTCGAATCATCAATCGACTGGTGGAAGCCATTCAAAAAGAAACCACCTTAACCTCTGATCTGCTCTTCTTAATGACCGATGCGAGTGTTATGCTTTTGCCAGATACCCTGCGTAATTTGGTTCGTCATATGGGTGATTCCAAGATTGCTCTGGTGGATACCCATCTACAAAGTCAGCCAGCAGGCGTGGCAGGCATCGCTGTTTCAGAAGGGCAGTATGTCTCAGGAGAAGTAATGCTAAAGCATCGGGAAAGTCTTCTTTGGCAAAGAATGATTGGACCATTTGGGGGTTGTTATCTTTTAAGGAGTAATTTTTATGCTCCAGTTCCATCAAAATTTTTAGTAGATGATTTTTATATCGCAATGAAAGTATTTGAACGGGGTGGTGGAGCGATCAATGACCTGGAGGCGAAGTGCTACGAAACAAGTTCAGATGAAATCAGTGAAGAATATCGGCGTAAGGCGCGGATTGGAGCTGGTAATTTTCAGAATCTTCACACCTTTAAGCATCTTTTATGGTCGGGCGATGCACCTCTTGCTTTTGCTTTTACTTCTCACAAGATTCTACGATGGATAGGACCTTTTTTTATTATCTTTGCATTCATTAGTAGTGCGATTCTTGGCTTAACTGGCAACTTATTTTACTTAGGGTTGTTGCTACTTCAGATAACCGTATGGATCGTTTTACCACTGGTAGATTTAATATTTTGGAAACTTAATATTCATCTCAAACCATTGCGAAACTTACGCTATTTTTTATTCATGAACTTAGCATTATTAAATGGATTTTTCAAATATCTTAACGGAATCAAAACCAATGTCTGGCAACCAACAAAACGAGCTTGAAACATTAGCTCTAAACACCATCGAAGAAGCCATTGAGGCTATCAAAGCGGGAGAAGTAATCATTGTTGTAGATGATGAGGATCGTGAAAATGAGGGAGACTTCATTTGTGCAGCAGATTGTATTACTCCGGAAATTATCAATTTTATGTCTACGCATGGACGAGGTTTGATCTGTACGCCCATCGATGAGAAACGAGCGGATGAATTGCAGCTAAATATGATGGTCGCGCAAAATACAGCGATGCACGAAACGGCTTTTACGGTCTCCATTGATTTGATTGGTCAAGGCTGTACAACTGGAATTTCTGCTTATGATCGATCTACGGGGATTAAGGCATTAATTGATCCTAAAACAAAAGCATCTGACTTTGCTCGACCTGGACATATTTTCCCATTAAGAGCAAAAACTGGCGGCGTGTTGCGTCGAACTGGGCATACAGAAGCCACTATTGATCTAGCACGGATGGCAGGTTTTTCACCCGCAGGTGTATTGGTAGAAATTCTCAACGAAGATGGTACCATGGCTCGATTACCACAGTTGCGAAAAATTGCAGACCGTCATAATTTAAAGCTAATTTCTATCAAAGATTTGGTAGAATATCGAATGCGTACTGAACGGATTGTTCAACGGGAGATACAAGTAACCATGCCAACGGCTTATGGAGATTTTGACGTGATTGCCTATCGACAATCAACCACGGATGATGTCCATCTTGTGTTACGAAAAGGGACTTGGCAATCAGATGAGTCAGTTCTTGTCAGAGTCCATTCAAGCAGTGCTTCTGGTGATATTTTAGGGATTTTGTTTGACGATCATGGCGGACAAGTTCAACGCTCCCTAGACCTGATCAACAAAGAAGGCAAAGGAATGCTGCTGGTCATGTGCCATGGAGAAAAAGGACTGGACTTAATCGCTCGCCTCCAAGAATATCAAAAAGAAGAAAAAAAGGAACCTACCAACAATGCCATGGATCAACGCGACTTTGGGGTGGGAGCACAGATTCTACGAGATCAGAATATTTCTAAACTAAGACTGATTACCAATAATCCAAAGCGGCGAATTGGCTTGACGGGATACGGGTTGGAAATCGTGGAGGTGGTTAATAGTTGATAGGAGAAATAGTTTTTGGATCTGTGTAACGTGTAATTCTGTTGTTTCAATTCTTTTTTTGTTAATCTAGTCTACAAGACTTGCTCACCCTTTTGGTAGACAATGAGTGGTTTTCTCATAGTAACATAATTCCTTTAAATAAAAGTGGATAAGGCTCATTTACTTTCTTTTCAAACAATTTTAAATTTATTTATCATGAAAATTAAACCAAGGTTGGAGATTTTTCTTTTCTTAGTATGCTCATTTTTTTTCACCATAGATAGCTTATATGGACAGGATGACCAACCTGTTGTTGCCATTATTATGGATTTTAAACAATTCAAAGGGGTAACTGCTGAAAAATTCAAAGAAAATTTTGTGCACCAAGTCTGGGATGCAAAAAAGGCAGATTATCAATTTTACAATTGGGATGTTTCTAGTAATAGTTTGGAAGTGGCAGAAAAAAAATCTGATGAGCTATTATCACCAGATTATATCTTTTGGGTGGAAATGAATTTGGATTATCAGGTAGACGGTGAGTTGATAACTACCTATGCAGGCCAAAATCTGTCGGGCGTATATTGGGGAGGTGATTTTAAACTATTGCCAACGTATAAACTTATTGATGGTAAAACTGGAGAAATTCTCGATATTAGACAAGCCAAAGAAAACCGATATTCGGATCTGCCTATTCGAGTTAGAATAAATAGGTATCGTGAACTTTTTGATGGCAACCCCGACAAGCAAAAACAAAAAAATCCAAAAGCTTATAATGAAATTGTAGATCAGATAAAAATTTCAGAATTTGGAAGGGCATATCAAGATTCTTTAGCCGCTCGTTTTAAGGCAAATGATTGGACCGTCAATAAATTTTTGATGGGTAATTTATTAACCTTGAATGATGACAAAATGTATAAAATGGTGGAGTATGATAAAGATAAATTGGCTGGAAAAGGTAAACTGAAAAATTTTACGATTGATGCCAGTAAAAAAGACGATGTACAGGAAGGGGAACTGATAAGTGCAGTCATCATTGACGAAAACAAAAACCCACCATATATGAAGTCCATTGACATGACCTATGTATTGGAAGTAAAAGAGAATTCGACTTTGTGCAAATCTTCTGCTTTTATGGGCAAAAAACTGACGAATGCCATGCGAGATGGCAAAGAAGTTTTTTTTGTCAGGAATAGTCGGGTTATTAGCAATTTCAACCGTAAAGGGGAAGAATTTACACCTGCTTCAGTGAAAAAAGATTGTGCTTTTTGTATGACTGCTGTTGAAAAAAACATGATCAGTTTCCCAGGAATTAGCCCCGTTGAAAATTCGGATGTTATCGTTTCATTTATCGAAAAAAATAATGGCAAAGTACCTCAATCGAAATATACCTTGACGGTTGGAGATAAAAAGATCACGGCTTTAGAACATAAGACTGGAAAGGAAGTGACAGAAGAAATTGATATGAAGAAACTAGGATGGCTGATGAAGGCAACTAAAAATAGTAATGACAATAGTGCTGAATTGTTAGCCCGCTTATTTCTGAAGTTGACCAACTCGGAAATTGTTATGTTGGAAGTGGTAGAACAAAAGAAAAACAAAATAAAAAAAGTCAAAGCTTCTCACCCAATTGGCTTTAAGCTAAACACCTTTGTCGGTGTATTCGTTGTCGATCCCGATAATTCCGAAGAAAAAGAGCGGTTGGGTAAAGCGCTCGTTCGCAAGCTAGAAACAGAGAAGGTCGCCATATTATTAATTTATGAAAATCGAGACAAATTGTACGATGCTGTACAAGCCGGTAAAAAAATCATTTTTATGAATGAATAAATTTTGATCGTCTCAATTC
>CAZYAC010000119.1:4759-13199 GCA_964645475.1 uncultured Saprospiraceae bacterium
ATTCCCTAACTAATTTCCGACTAATCGTTAAAAAATAGTAAGTTTTCATTTAATTTTTTACCAATTCCAAATACACGGGATAATGATCACTATACCCTCCATAATAGTTGGGACCACCGTAAGTCTTGTTGGGACGTTTTCCATATTTCTTATCCACATAATTTAAATAATCAGGGTTGAAAATATGCGCTTTTACCGCCCGTAATTTTCCGGAAGTTAAATTGGGAGAAACTATGATCTGATCCAGCATATTCCAGTTTGCTTTGTAGCGATAAGAACCTTCACCTGCGACATCCAGTGGCTGAGTAAAATTATATAAATACTGTTTTTGTGCAAGATCAGGAGCACCTGCTCCGAGCGTTTTGACGACGCTGTTATTATCTGTTTCATCATTCAAATCACCCATGATTAAGATATTTGCATTGGGATCCTTGGCAAAGATCGCCTCCGTTTTTTCTCTTAATTGACTCGCGACGTAAACTCGTTTCGGTTCACTTTCTCTGACACCTCCTCTACGGCTAGGCCAATGGTTAACAAAGATATGCAACACTTCATTGCGATATTTTCCTTTGACATAAAGAATATCTCTGGTCGTATAATTTTCAACAACTTCTTTTGGAAAATTAATTCGGTAAGCTTCTTTTTCTAAGACCGTAAAATGATCCTTTCGGTAGAGTAGACCGTTGTCAATACCTCGTTTGTCTGGCGAATCAAAATGAACAATATGGTAATTTTGATCGGCTAGTTTTCGGTGAGCAGCCCAGTCAATTAACACTTTTTTATTTTCCACTTCGCAAACCCCCAGAATGTCTGGAAATTTTAAGTCTGAAACGACGGTGGATAGTTGTTCCAATTTTTTCTGATATCGTTCTTCTGTCCAATTTTTCTTACCAGTGGGTGTAAATTCCTCATCTTTAGTGATCGGGTCATCATAAATATCAAAGAGATTTTCGACGTTGTAGAAAGCAAAACGAATTTCCTGGACAGCCGCATTATTGACGATCGTTGGAGTTTTACAATTAGTCCAAGTCAAACAAAGAAGTAAGAGGAAAAAAGAATATTTCATGAAATAAGGTTTAATAAAAAACAAAGCCTATTAATTAGTGGATAAAAATAGTTTTTATTTTTCACTAAACCATACTTTAAATTTAAGCACAGGATTTTCTAGTTTTAGATAAGAACGAGCAACTAATACATAGCAAACCCGCCAGGGCGGGTTTGTTTCCCACCCCCTGCGCGAGACCCAAAGCCTCGCTCCTAACCAATACTTTGAGAAGCGGCAAAGCAGTGGCCATCCAGACCGGGCCGCAGGACACGACCCCCAAGGAGAGAAACCAGCAATTTTTTTACAAACGTCTTTGCCACAAATCAAAAAATTATATTGATTGCTTACTAGTCCATACTAAGATGCTTAAAAGAGAGAAATTCCATAAAAGATTCTTAGAAATTTTTAAAAATAATTTAAGCGTATATGAATCCAGCAATTAAAATGGTCACAAAAGAGGGGATTTAACCCTTAAAAATTATCTATTTCTAGTGGCCAGCACCCGATTGACAAACATATTCGCTTTGCCCGCTTCCACTGGATAAATTTCCATCTTTTCTCCGTCGGGCATCTTGATCATTAAATCCTTCTCTTTCATGCCTGTCAGCGCTTCGTAAAAGCGGTTATTGCTACTACCAATCTCTAGAATCCCTTGTTTAAAACCAAAATAATAATAAAAATCGCTAGGAGATTTGATATAAATATAAATTCGATCATCTCCATTCGATGGCATTTTAAATTCTACATGACAAGTTAAGATACGGTTGATGGGAGTTCCAGCAACCGTTCCAACAGCTGCTTCACTTTGTGAGGTAACCATAGACTGATATTCCGTGTCCCATTTTAAATTTAATTTAGAAAATAAGAAGGTATACCCGTTATATTTTTTTGGTAACTCAATTCCTATACTCTGCGTTTTGGCCAAAGTGTTTTTGTAGGCTTTATCATCGTCAATTAGTTCGGCTAAGGTTTTTTTATAATAGTCTCTGTTATTTACGTAATTCACTGGACGGGCATCGTAGCTACTACTAATTAAATCGGTCAACATGATTTTCATTAGTTTTTCTGGAATGGCCATCGTTACACCAGCCATGGCTTCTGCTTTAAATTTTTGATCGGCTGTCCCACCTGGGAAAGCGGTTTCTAAAAAACCAGCGGCGTCTACTTTGACATAAGTAAGTTCTGACCCAAGGTTAAGTTTTCCCTCTGCTTTGACACCGTTATCTTTTACTGAATAAACCATTCGGTTTCCTCGGATATAGTCCCTGGTAACATTGGTAGAATCTCCAAAAATAAAAGCATCCTCTTTTTTATCGTATTTAAAAACCCCTCTTGTATCAATGATTGGACGATCTTTTCTTAACTGTGTTGGCTGCAAGGCCCGAGGATAAACAATCGCGTTGGTTTTACTTAAAAATACACCTGCTCGAAGGGGCTCGCCAGCAAAATTCTTCGGAAGATCAAATGGAATCACTAAATCTTTTTTATCTGCCTTTGTGCCGATAGTAAACCATTCTCTGTTCGGTAGCAGCGGCGCATCAAGTTTGGCAAAACCGGAAAAGTCCAAGTTCTTATCATTCGCATTCAGTGTGATCGTTCCTTGATACTGCGTTTTCGTATCGATATAAAAATTATCGTCTGGTTTAATTTCTCCTTTGGCTCGGGTCTCCGTTGGCTTGGTTGATTGATTCCCTTTTCCTATTCGTGCACCTACGATATCCGCGAAATAAATCTCTTGTTTTCGATCTCCAATATTGTATTCGTAATATCCTTTGGCCGTATAATCTTTTTTCCCTTTGATGTCGATGGTGGCGCGGTTAATGACGTGGTATTCGTTTTCTGTACTGGCCACGATTTTAGCATTTTCAAGGGTAGACATGACCCCGCCTTTATTGATTTTTATATCACCAGTTTCGGTATAAACATAGGCATCCGCCGTTTGAATACGAGGGATACCACCAATTTTTAACTCATTGGTTTTTAAATCATAAAAAGCTGTTTTACCTTGAAAATTTAGAGAGTCTTGATCAGGATGAATCGAAACGAAATCTCCATATTCTTTTCCTTTGTTTTTAAAAGTGATGGTTTCTCCAGCCATGTCCCAATCCAGTTCACCCATTGAAGTCTGATATTGATTGTAGGGCATGGTGGTAGTAAGTCCATCTTCGTTGGCGATAATCTTACCTCGTTGTGTATCAAAATCTAGGTTCGTGTTGACGTTTTTAGTGTCAAAAGCAAACTCTCCTTCGAAGGCCTTAATTTGCACGTTGGCCGTATCTGCCAAAGCTGAGAAAGCACCAAAAGACATGAGTTTGGAAGACATGATTCCCTTATCCCATTCAAATTTACCGGTGGCTTTCAATCCATCAGGGGTAAGGATCAGTGTTCCGTTTACGGTATAATTATCTGCTTTAAAAAGTTTAAAAGATTCCTCCTTAGTTCGAATATACATACTATCTAGGTACGGTTTCCAATCGATAGAAACGTCAATTCCCACCGCTTGCGGAACTTCTACTGGCCCGGTCCGATCTTCGGTGAGATCAAAACGTTTCGCCGTTCCCGTCATTTGTTTAGGACGGAAAACCAAATCCTCACTATCCATCGAAGCACCGAGATATTGAATATTTCCTTTACCAAAAAATCCTGCATTACTAAGATCAATTTCTCCACGGTATTTTCCTTTTTGAGAATAAGCCGGATAACCTCCGGGGCCAGTATTGGTTACAAAACCGAGACTTTCATCTTCCTCGCGAACCACAACGGTCTCTTTGAAAACAGGGAAGATGTCAGAGCTATACATTTCTCCTTTAAAGGTGACATCTTCTTTGACAAAATTGTCTAAGTGATTAAAACTAAACTTGGCCAGTTTGAAATAAAAAGAATCTCTTTGGTAAACGCCATTTAGGGTTTCTTGGTAATCGTAGAAAACATAAGATGGACCTTTGGTATTATACGACGGAAAAATGGGTAAGTCCTCTTTACCTGATTTATTTTCTGGGGCATCGATCAATAAAACGCCGTTTCCGTGTTCTATTCTTGAGGAGATAGAAAGTGCTTCAGGTTTACCATTCTCATCCTCCACTCCGGTGGGAATAAAGAGGTCGAAGTAGCGAACGGAATCCATCTTGACGTGGTTTTTGTCGTACTCATAGTGCATACTTTTTCCTTCCAAAACACCGAATCCCGCAAATATTCTTCCATCGAAATCCATGTCTCGATTCTTCTTGAAAACGATATTATTATTAAATGGTTTGAGTGCTACTTGCTGGACAGGGCTGAACTCAATGTTTTCGATTCCTTGGGCATCTATGGTATTATTTTTTAAATCGAAAACTGCGTTAGTTTTTGGGGTGTTGGATTGTATTTTTAGAATATCAAAATCAACCTTTTTGGCTGCAGCATCACTGTAGTGATAAACTTTATCTTTGACAAAGACTTCTTCTTCATCGGAGTCGTAATTAATAAAACCTTGTGATACCAAATCATAAAGTAAACTTTGAATACTCGTTACATCGAAACGAGGATTCATCTTTTTTGCCAGTCCATTAGCGTCCAGATGTCTAACGCCTTCTTGATCCGCGTAAGCACGAATAGCCGTCAAAGGATTGCTAGTGGAAATGTTCTGAATTCGCCTGAGGTCTCCTTCATCAAAATAGTGTAAAGATTCGAATTCCACGGTACTGGCATTAGCAAAACTAACAGCGCTTGTTCCTAATAGGAGACTATCGCTGGCCATTTTCCACAATAATTTATCTACACTAATATTCATGTTTTGTTGGGAAGAGTAGAAAGGATTACGATCACTTCCTCTTTGTCCTCTATAAAGTTGCATTTCTTGTTTTGGAATATCGAATTTGATATTAATAGAAGGATGATAAATGGAGTCTTGCCCACTGTAAATAATCATTTCTGTTTTTTCGGAAGCAATCCGTTCATTTTTACGAATTACAAAATTTTCGGAATAACCTCGGAACCGTTTTTTGTTGCCATCTTTAATTGTAATATAGGCTTTGTTCTCTTTACTTCCATATCCATAAACCGTTGTCCCGTTTAATTTAAATCCTCCATGATAATTAATTCCTTCTCCAATGTCATCAATTTTTAATACCTGGTCATAGGATTCAAAACGAGGATAGGAACCATCATCCTTATTTCTACGAGTCATAATCTTATCTTCGAATTTCCCATCTACTTTGACATTTCCAAAAATATCTGGATAACTTAAGGTTGCTTTTTTGACTCGATAAAGACTCTTTTTTATATCAATATTGTAAGTATCAATGACTGCGGTGATATCAAGATTTTCACCGAACCGTTTCCAATCTACCCTTCCGCCTTGTCCTTCCCATTTTAGTTCGGTGGGGTAGTACGTTCCTTTGGTGTCTGCAATTATTATCGTATCGGCTTTACGAAAACCATAGATATCTACTTTGTCATAACTAACAGATGGTTTCTGCTTTTCGTAAACCATTTTAAAAGCATCCGCTTTACCTAGCCAGTTGACACCAGCCTTTGGCTCTCGGAAGGTTTGATGTTCAAAGAAATTATTGGAAAACTTAAGATATTTTTGGAATGGTTTTACTTTTCTATTCTTTATGTCACCAAGCATCCCATCAAGAACAAGGTGCCAATCTTTGAATTGTTGTTCTCCGTTTTCCAATTTTTTTATCTTTACTAAAGCTGAAAGGTAATCCAAAAAATAGGGAGAAGGTCGCATTTTATTTAGCAACATTCCATTGCTCGTTTTGACCAATTGATTGAATTCCTCATCATTAAAAATACCGGCTTTAAATTGTGCCTCGTAAGCCTTGTACGCTTCCTCCATTTTTTTCTGCTTGCTGGAAGTCATAAAGGTTTTGAGCTGTTCCATATATTCAGACGGAACGGCGGAAAATTCACTCAGTTTTTGAGCGTTTAATAAAAAAGAGGATAGAAAAAATAGGGTGGTGAGTAGTAAACTTCTTTTGAACATAAGATTAAAATTTTGCTGTTGTTAAACAGCATAGAATCAGGTGAATCAATAATGGTGAACAAGTTTGTATTAGACTTAGGTCTAGTTTTATAATGATCTTACGGCGTCCCTTAAATTTTGTTTAAGACCATACAAATCCATTTTTGACGAGTTTGTACTTTTTTTACCGTAAAGCCTTGTTGTAGGGTGGATTTTTGTAGGAGGTCAGTATCTTCTTGGATAAAACCAGATATTAGCAAATATCCGCCTTTTTCCAGCTGCGTATATAACGTAGTTAGGCTGTCTAAAATTACGTTTCGATTGATATTAGCGAGAATTATCTGATAACGGTTGTTTTCCAGCTGATCTAGCGTCCCTTCGTAAGTGGTTATTTGAGTACAAGAATTTAGGGTTAGATGTTCTAAGGTATTCTCTACGGCAGGTGGCTCAATATCGACCGCATCAACAGCAATTGCACCCATTTTTTCGGCTAAAATCGCTAGAATACCCGTTCCACAGCCGTAATCGAGGACTTTTTTACCCTTAAAATCCAAATTTGCCATCTGATCGATCATCATCCAAGTGGTAGCATGATGTCCAGTTCCAAAGGCCATTTTAGGTTGAATATGGATTTCATGAGTGATTGGAGGATCAAAAGGAGGGTGAAAATCAGCTCTTATGCCACAAAAGTCTTTGACCCGAATGGGACTAAAATTGGATTCCCAGACGGAATTCCAGTTCTGATAAGGGATAAGGGTATGTGTATACTCGAAATGAACCCGCTCTTTCAAACTATACAACGCTTGTTTAACGGTCTCTAAATGGTCTTTAGCAGGGATATAGGCTTGGAGCATCCTGTCTTCAACTTCAAAGCTATCAAATGGAAGGTCTTGGATAAATGCTAATAGCAGTTCTGGCTCCTCCGTGTTAAAGGTGTATTTATGGTAATCCATGTGTGTAGTTTAATCTTCTAATGGCCAATATCCCTGCTAATCATAAACCTCATTTCGACAAGATTTCAAGGTATTCATCAATAATGCCGTGACAGTCATTGGACCAACCCCACCAGGTACTGGAGTGATATAGCTGCATTTAGGAGCAACTTCGTCAAATTTTACATCGCCTGCCAATCGGTAGCCTCGTTCTCTGGAGGCATCATCCACTCGATTGATGCCAACGTCGATCACGACGACTCCCTCCTTGACCATATCGGCGGTAACATATTCTGGAATTCCGAGTGCCACAATAAGGATGTCAGCACGACGAGTGTGTTCCGCCACATTTTGAGTTCGGCTATGACAAAGTACCACTGTTGCATTTCCAGGGTTGGCTTTACGCGAAAGGAGGATGCTTATGGGCGTTCCAACAATATTACTTCGTCCAAGTACAACACATTCTTTTCCTGAGATATCAATGTTATTTCGATCAAGCATTTGTACAATTCCAAAAGGTGTTGCTGGTAAATAAGCCGGCAATCCTTGCGCCATGCGGCCAAAATTGGTAGGATGAAAACCATCAACATCCTTTTTAGGATCAATGGCTAGTGTAATTTTTTGTTCGTTAATGTGCTCAGGCAGAGGTAGTTGCACAATAAATCCATCAATTTCTGGGTCTTTATTGAGTTTATCTACTATCTCGAGTAATTCACTTTCTGTTGTTTCAGGTCCGCGTTCGATTAGGGTAGAACGGAAGCCGACTTTTTCGCAGCTTTTTACTTTATTGCGAACATACACTTTGGAGGCAGGGTCCGCTCCGATGAGCACAGCTGCCAAATGTGGCGGGCGATTTCCTTCGGCGATGTACGCTGATACTGTTTCGGCAATCTCTCCTTTAATGGTTTTGGCCAGTTGACGGCCATCGATTAATTTCATAATAGTTAAAAGCTGATGGTGATGAGCGCAAAGGTACTATTTAATGATAGAAGACGGTGAGTGAATGGGAAAGTATTTTGGGATTTTTTAACACTAAAACTTAAGACAGTGGTTCTTAGTTTTCTATCAAATTTTGATATTTAAAAATTATTATATATATTTAGCTATTATCTAGAATTTCCTTCAAAAAATCCAAAAAATACTTTATTGAAAAATGGACGGAATGTTTCCGAAAGGAACTTTGATGTCTTAATTTAGCCACAACCAGATTTAATTATGAAACCAAAACCATTACACCAGATTAAAAATGAGGTGCAACATGCAGCAAGTACAACTCGAAGCTACCTCCATCGTCGCCTCCAAATTCAAGCTTTAAAAGGACTGGTTATTTTCCTACTCTACCTTTATCTCTGGCATTCGCACGACCTCATAAAATGGACCTTATTATTGGTGATTCCGATTGGATTATTTTATGTTTTAAGGGTAATGCTGACCAAATATCGACTAGAAACAAAACTTTCAAACGTTATGGATGAAATTGACCGGCTTGAGCGATAAAAATCGTTAAAGTCT
>CAZYAC010000120.1:0-9167 GCA_964645475.1 uncultured Saprospiraceae bacterium
ATCGACAAAAAGAAGCATTCTAAAATATAAATGAATTTATTGCACAGTGTACTAGTCCTTACTCCAACAATTTCCTACGATCAGCTTCACTTAATATTTCACATGCTTCATCGTTTTTAAAACCCAAATTCCTGCTAATCCAATTATCATTATTTCGACGCTCCGCAACAAAATCATACAATCCATCTCGCCAAGTTTTAGGTACTACTAGAAATACACTGGCTACTTTCCAAATACCTCCTAGATGAGACATAATTTTTATTACCGCATCTGATTTTTCAAAAATTTGCTCATCTGAAATATACCGCAAGGTACTAAGTTGTTCTTCTTGATTATAAGGCAAAACTGCTGCTGCCGTCTTCCCCTGTAAAGGGGCAAACGCGAATATATCAGAACGGTCTTCTCGCATTAAAAACCGAATAAAACGATCACATAATCCACAGACGCCATCAAAAAAAACAATGTTTGGGTCTACCCTATTTTCTATTCTTTTGGGCTTAAACCATCTTCCATCAAAAGTAAACCAGTGAATCATAAGCATCCCTAAGGTTAGGTCGGCAAAGTCGATAACCAGTAGAATTCCAAGATGCATTCCGATCATCGTAATCCAAACCCATTTCCGCGTTTTTTTAAAAATAGCAAGCGGTAAAAACAGAATTTCGAGCGCTAAAATTCCCCAAGTCATCATCTTTAAAAACGGCATCGGTAACATCAAAAGCGCTTCTCTAAACCACCAATCTCTCGCCAACGGATTCTCTAATAAATGAAAAAGTGCGGTACCATCTTGCCAACTAGGTGCCATCAGTTTATCTAATCCACTGATCGTATAACTCAATGCCATAATCACCCAAGCGCCAATAAAAATCGTTTTCGGGAAAACCCATTTATGTTTTCTTGGTTGTTTAGTTAAAGACCAGGGCTCTCCTGCTGGAATACAGGCGCAACACAATAACAACCAACCTACAAAGGGAATTCCTGGATTACTGATTAGATTATTTCGATCAAATAAACAAACCCAAATGTACCATAAAACAATAGCCACCCATTGCCGTTTAATTCCAAGTGTAAATAAAATGGATAAGCATGTCGCCAATCCAATAAACCCTTTGATCATCCAAGGATCATCAAAATAATTCAGAAAATTAGGAAAATATCCATGCGTCAAATTCAGACTAGCATCCGGAAGTATTCCTAAATTACTCCAAATTTCGGTTCCGTAAGGAATCAACAGCATGAAATGCATGATCAGATAAATTCCTAGAATAATCCGGAAAAAAGAAAACTGATATGGAGAATAAGATTTCATAATCTAAAGACATTTTGGTTCTAATACCCAAGTATCGTTTCTATGCGCAGTCCGAGTTTTGATAAAAATCGAGACCTCTGATACTTCCTTAGAGATATTAAATTCTTCGTTCAAGACATGGTTGCAAAGGCCATAACTCAAAACAGAATTCCACAAAGATTCTGGTAATACTGGTCCGTAACCAATGGCCGCGCCATAAATATTTCGGCGATTATAAGGGCCTTTCAAATGCTTATAAATCTCTGGTGTCAATTTCAATTCTTGGTTCGCTCCTGTTTCATCCTTGTAATGGATATAGAAATCATTCACAAAGGTCTCTACTCCTTTTACTTCTGTGAATACCAAAGGTAACGGTGCGGATGAACTCAGAATTCCTAAGGACCTGATAGCATCTACTTTGGTTACATAGCCAATAATTTGTAACAATCCTATCAGTACCACTCCGATATAAATTAGATTTTTCATGATTATTCTTCGATTAAAAATAGGTTCCTCGTCAATAGTTGATTCCATTGGACTTGGAGGAAGATCAATACCTGAATTTTCTATAGGTTTAATATTCATCATTAACATTTTTAAAGGCCAACATCTCCATAAGTTTTTGCTCACGCTCCGGTTTAAAACCACAGGCTTCGTCCATTGTCTTTGGATTTTTAAACGTTCCAAATAACATATCCCACATTGGTAAATCGGAAAAATTATAATAGTGTTTCCCACGTTGATGATGGATTCTGTGCATCTCAGGACGTTGAAAAAAATAACCCATGATGTGCGGCGTTTTGATATTCATATGGTAAATATATTCACCTACGGCTCCAAATAACATACACCAAGCTGCTGACTCAATGGAAAGTCCAAACAAGAGAAATACGATCGAACCAGCAATCATAGAATTCAAAACAATTTCTAGTGGATGTTTGAAAAAAGAAGTGATCGTTTCGATCCGTTGTGGGCTATGATGCACCTGATGGAAGGCAAGCCAAAGAAAGTTAACGGTATGTCTCCAACGGTGCCACCAGTAAAAAATAAAGGTAAGCACAAAATAGGCGATCAATCCTCCGAAGAATGGGTTGACGAAAGCCAATAATTCAAAAACAGAAATTTTCATAAACCATTTATCCCAAGTGTAATGTCCCAAAATAACTACCCCCAATTGTAGAAAATTAATCAGGATTACTCTTGTCCACCAACCAGGAACATGTGGTAATTTTTGATCAGGAATAATTCGTTCTAAAACAATTAACCCAAGACCAATACCAATAATAATAGGAATCATAACATATTTTTTTAGTGAAAAAATAAATCTGAACATCCTAGGACAAAACAAAGATGCAGCAACCTTTTCAATAAAAAAATGAACCTGGGTTAAGAAATACGCTTTCGAATTCGGCTGAGCGCCTGTGGAGTGACACCAATATAGGAGGCTAAATACTTTAGGGGAATCTCTTGTAAAAGCTTAGGACGGTCTGTAAAAAGACTTTGATAACGCTCTTCAGCGGTGGTATTAAGAAGAGAAATTTCTCGTTTAATAGAGTTGACAATTAGTGTTTCAGCAATTAAACGGCCTAAGGTGCAACCAACTTTTGTTTTAGCATACACCTCCATTAATCCTTGATGTGAAATACGCCAACCTTCGGTAGCAGTCAGGGTTTCCATTTGAAAATTACATGGACTTTGAGTAATAAATGAATCATATCCACTTGCTAGGCCATCCTCAAAAGCGAACCCAAAAGTGACATCGTTTTCCTCCTTGGGTAGATAATAACGGATTACACCGGTGGTAAGAAAACAAAGATAATTTTCTATTTCCCCCGTTTTTAAAATAATCTTTTTTTTATCAAAGTTAAATGGTTCTAATTTAGAACAAAGGAAATCCCAA
This sequence comes from uncultured Saprospiraceae bacterium, assembly GCA_964645475.1. Lineage (GTDB taxonomy): Bacteria > Bacteroidota > Bacteroidia > Chitinophagales > Saprospiraceae > JALZUU01. The sequence continues at coordinate 3,186 of CAZYAC010000120.1, forward strand.
TCATTTGTTTCTACATAGTTGATGGAATCTAAGTAGGTTTTTAAGCGATCCATATGTTTTATAATAATTAAGATGCGTTTGAGAAATAACTTAGAAGAAAAGATATAGGTGAATTTTTCAAAAATATAAACTTAGACATTTTTTTTATAAACTACCTGATCACTTGAAAAATAAAAAAGTCAACCATTTTTTAATGATGGTTGACTTTTTATGGACCTTTTTATTTTAGCTTCAAAAATAAGTATGGTCTAATAAACACTTCTCTATCGCAATACGACCAACTTTCTAACATCAGAATTGTTAATCATCAAATAATAAATTCCATTTGAAAAATTACTGATATCCATTTGGAAAGAGGATTCTCCAGAAAGTTTTTTTGATTCTAATAATTGTCCTGTGCCATCTACAATTTTTAACGTTTCAAGTGAGCCTGCTTCAATGGTCACCCATTCAGAGGAAGGGTTTGGATAGATTTCAATCTGCGATGTTTCTAACTCATCATTGGACACTGCTAAATATTCACTACCATCTAATAAGGTAAATTCACCATGACAAAGTTCATTACTTTCACATCCTTCAGGACTGGCGTATTGGACGCAAATAAATGGATTTGAAATAACTTCATCCCACATAACTAAAATGCAATTATTGTCATCTTGAGGAACCATTACTGCATCTTTTATTTCCCATTCAAAAATGGTGGTTTCTTCAACAGGATCTACACAAATAAGATATTCTTGATGAACACAATAGGTAGGTAGTGGTTCTGTATTCCAAGAAATTTGAGGCGTTGGAATTACTTCCACGGTAACCGAGGAAGTCTGAGTTGTTCCCAGTTGATCCGTTACCGTTAATTCATAGATTGTGGTTTCCTCTGGATAGACTATAATATAAGAATCTGTACTACCCGTATTCCAGGAATATAAATAATTGATGTCTAAGTTTTCCATAGCTCCACCAAAAGCCGAACTCTCTACATAAACTTCTGTCACTCCACTACAAACAGGTTGTTGTTGATCATAGTAAGTCGTTAAGGATATTTCAGGATGCACTTTTACTAAGAACTCACTGGAAGGTCCAGCCGTACCATCAGACCGAATAGCATTTACAGTATAGGTAACCATTTTGGTCTGGTATAAATCCGAATTGACAAGTTCTTGAGACAGAATCGTTCCGCAATCTTGCGTACAGTCGCTAAATCCAGAAATTTCATCTTCCCCTTCCACGCTCCATTGATAACTAACAGCAGGATTTACTACGGTGACAAAATTCGTAAAGTCTATTTCAACACTACCATTATTATACGTGTCCAACTCTTGTCCACTTATTTCTAAGTCTTCTGGTATTGTACAAGCCATTTGATAAAATTCACTAATTACTGGAACATCTGCACAAAATGGATTAACACCACTGCCTGTTTCAAAATCAGAAAATAATTTAAAATGGACACTTAAATCCGTCAAACCATTTTCACAATCCTCCTCAGAACCAGTAATAAGCTTGATTCTCATGGTATGCGGAAAAAAATTATTGCAAGTCTGTGTAATACCACAGGAACAGTTGGGATCAACCTGAAAATTCCCAGCACAAGGATTGTTGGTACCTGGGCTGGTGGCCGTTGAATACCAACCAGCCGGAACGGGTTCTCCAATAGTGTAATTTGGACTGTTAGGAAATTTATAATGGATGGGACCTTCTTCGTACCAGAAAAAATTTCCGGGATTTCCCATATTATTACTTTGAGCGTTGAGTGGTTGAATTACTTCTGGCGTACCATTAGCATCGAAAGAAGTAGGACTCCATCCATTCCCAAAGGTAGGTGACAATCCATGTAACCAGTTGCAATTAAGTCCATTCCACAATACGACTAATTCTATTTCGATCTCTTCATTAGGCTGGAATGGTCCCGTCAAAGGGGAGCCTAAACTGGTGCTTTGCACAAAAATTAAAGCATCATCCAAACAAGGGTTCTGACCGGATAAATTAAAGGAAAAAAGAAAAAAGATGGGAACAAACAGGTAATGTACTTTCATAACTTTTGATTAAAAAAATTCAAAATATACGTGCTTGTAATGGCAAGGTAGTTTTTTTTAGGAATAAACAAAAATAATTTATGGTAAAGCTATAAGAATAACTTATTGGAAAAATTTAATCTACTCTCACTTCAAGAAAATTTTTCCTACCACAATTAAAGAAAAACAGTATCCCCAAAGACATTTGATATTGATAAGAAGGTTTGCTGGACATAATTCAGCGTATTGTTCGTTTTCTTAGTATTGGACAATTAATAAGTAGGCGATTTTGGATTAATATTTTGGAATCAGACTAGGCATTTTATGCTCAAATAAAGCGGTTATTCTCTCAAAAAATAACGCTGAATGGTTCCAAAAGGTCAGAGAAAAATCGTTAAGTTTTATTCGACCATTACGTTAGCATTGAAAAATTTCATCATGCCCCTTATCCTGATTCTAATAATGCTCTTTTTCAGTTTTGGAATTTCAGCTCAGACCTGTTGTACTGCGGGAGCTCCAGTAAGTAGTTTTTATGGTATACAAGCTGGTGTAGAAAAAACTTGGGCAGTGAATCTGGCTTACGAATTTAAAAGTATTAATCTGCTGATTGATCAAAATGATCGTCTTGTTAATGATCCTAGAACTAGATCTGGACAAAGCTTATCTGCAAAGGTGGATTATATATTAAATAGAAAATGGTCTTTCTCAGCCATATTACCATTCGTTCAACAAACTCGTAAAACAGTATCAGCTAACGAAAGTAGTTTAGGTCTTGGTGATTTATTATTTATATCTCAGTACACCATCCTAAATAAAAATGATTTCTCGCTTAAATTTTCTGCAGGTCTAAAAGTGCCAACTGGCAAGCGGAATCATCGGAGCGATTCCTTCATTTTTCTATCGCCCGATATGCAAAGTGGTAGTGGCAGCTTCGATTGGATCGCCAGAATCCATCTTATCAAGGAGCATTTCTTGCTACCTTTTCTGACAAGTACTTTTGAAGTTTCATATCGAGATAATGGTATCAATCCTACTTTTGGTAAAACCTCAAATTTTAATGGTCGACGATTTGGTTTTGGTGATGAATGGGTCTCTATGGTTTCTTTTAATTATCAATGGATTACTGGTCAAGGAATTTTTATCCCTGACTTAAGTCTCCGATATCGTAGGTCTACTAGAAATATAGAGCAAAATGTTGGAGCACCAAATAGTGGTGGCTCTTGGTGGAGTCTTCCGTTTGGAATTTCTTTTCAACCTGATCAAATAAAATCTATCCGAGTATATGCAGAACTACCTTTGTTTCAAGACCTCAATGGATTACAAATAACGACCAATTTTACAGCTGGTCTACAGATTCGATATATTATAAATAATGAAGTTGTTCGAAAATAGATAGATGATTTACTTGGAAGTCATTGATTCAGCTATCCCGTCCGCTTAGCGGTTCATTCGCTTCGAGTACTGTCGTACTCGACCCTGATGGGATCGCTCATTCATTTCAGCTAATTTTGTTTTCTCCCGAATGCTTTCGGGACAAAAAAAATGGAGCTTCGTTTTGAAAATCAAGCAATTACAATTAATTTCAACCTCCATTTTCGAACAACTTCAATAAAACAAAACACATATGAAAAAAGTACAATTACTATTTCTTTTAGGCCTTCTAGGATTAATGTCCTGCAAATTTGACGATGAAAATCCAGGAAATTCTAGAAGTGAGGATTGGTTAATTCCTGCCGGTGAAGTATTAGATGGAGGTCCTGGTAAAGATGGAATTCCTTCTGTCGATAATCCTCAATTTGAATCTACCTCAGAAAACACTTATCTGGATAATGACAATCTAGTGGTTGGAATCGTACATGATGGAATTGCCAAAGCCTATGCACATCGTATTCTAGACTGGCATGAGATTGTAAATGATCAAGTAGGTGATAGATTTGTTGCACTCACCTACTGTCCATTGACAGGTACCGCTGTGGCTTGGAACCGTGAGGTAGATTCGGAAATCACCTCCTTTGGGGTAAGTGGAAAATTATATAATACCAATTTGATGCCTTATGATCGAGCCACAGATAGTTATTGGTCACAGATGAGATTAGATTGTGTGAATGGTGATTTAATTAATACTCGGATCGAAACCTTTCCAGTAATTGAAACGACTTGGGAGACTTGGAAAGAAATGTATCCGAATAGTATGGTGATGACCCGAGAGACTGGTTTTAACAGAAACTATAATGCCTATCCCTATGGTGATTACAGAACCAATCATAATAATTTGATTTTTCCTGTGAACAATAATGATGCTCGATTACCGGCAAAAGATCGGGTTCTTGGTGTCTTATCGGATTCAAAAAACAAAGTTTATCCGATAGCATCTTTCGACGATGGCCGCGTCATTATGGAGGATTTTCCAAACGGTGAAATCATAATTATTGGATCGAATACCCAGAATTTTTTAATCGCCTATCAGAATCAAGGTTTGGAAAATCTTAGTTTTGTAAATGGACCTGGGGAAATTATAGCAGAAGATTCTAATGGAAATAAAATCTCTATTTCTGGTGAAATTGTGGAAGGACCATTAGCTGGGACTCAACTTGAAGCGGTAGAATCTATTTTGGGATATTATTTTTCTTTGGCAGCCTTTTATCCGAATATCGAAATATTCCAATAGGGATATTATCTTCCATAACCTGAGCCATCCCAATTTTTAAGAAAGGCAAAGAACAGGTTAGAACTACTTGTTCTTGATTGGACTTTTAAAAGCGGAAAGCAATTAGTAATAAGCCCTCTCCGTTCGTGTAAAATACGCGAATGGAGAGGGCTTATTACTTAACGCTTAAGACTTACAGCTCTATTAAATTGACAACATATAGATTTTATGGGATGATGGATTTTTCTATGAAAAGGAAGAATTACAAGTCTACCGAATATCCTTCCTAAACTCACAATCACCATTGGCATTTACTACCTTCCGTCCTTTCACCGACCAACACTTTCCATAAACTGAGCAATAACAATATTCTAATTGGTAGAGCTTATTAATTTCATTCACTATCAAGTCTATCTGAACGGAATCATATTTGACTTTTAATTTTTCAGAAATTACGGTATGAGATTCTCCAGGCGCTAAAACGACTTTATTCAAAGAAGCATTTTGTTGTTGATCTACGATCACCTGATCTCCGTAACGCTTATTAAGTACTTGATAAAATTCATTTTGTTCGAAAATCACCCCATCATATTTATAAATCACTTCATCCACAATGGCTGGTCCGATCCCTTTATTTTTTATGATAAATCTAAAAACTACCGTGGAGTCTCCACTGTATGTATTATAGGATCGGTTATCTAAAAAAGGCTAGACAGAAGCTTCTTGCTGTGTAGAAAAAAGATTCTGTTGCTCCATCATAATTCGCGATTCTTGAAAATTAATATAAGCAGTAATAGTACTTATTAAAACCGCTACCAAGGCAATCACTAAGGAGACATCCCAATTAATCTTATTAGTTTTTTCCTCCATTTTTATTTGGTTTAATTAGAACTAGCCATTGACCTATCCTTAAAACAATCCACTAATTTGTCCATCCTCATCGATATCAATCAACTCTGCAGAAGGAGTCGCAGGCAGACCTGGCATTCGCATCATGTCTCCAGTAATCGGAATTAAAAATCCGGCACCAGCGGCAATTTCAATCTCTCGAACCGTAATCGTAAAATCCTTTGGGCGTCCAATTTTCTTAGGATCGTCCGATAAGGATTTCTGTGTTTTTGCCATACAGATTGGTAATCCATTCAATTCTAGTTTATCTATTCTCCGCAAATCACGTCGGGCTCTAGTACTATATTCTACCTTGGCAGCTCCATAAATTTTTGTAGCAATCGTCAAGATTTTTTCTTCTACTGAATTCTTCCAATCATAAAGTGGTTTAAATTTATTGTTTCCACTTTCAATACTTTCAACTACCGCACGCGC
>CAZYAC010000120.1:9267-13153 GCA_964645475.1 uncultured Saprospiraceae bacterium
GCTAGTCCAGCACTTTGACATTTAATATTTAGAAATTTTTCTGCTCCTAAATCAGCCCCAAATCCTGCCTCAGTCACGACATATTCAGATAATGATAATCCCATACTTGTGGCTAGTACCGAGTTGGTTCCTTGCGCAATATTTGCAAAGGGTCCTCCATGAATGATCGCAGGATTTCCTTCAATGGTTTGTACAAGATTTGGTTGAATCGCATCTTTGAGTAGTGCCGCCATCGCTCCGTGCGCGTTCAACTCCCGTGCATAAACGGGCTTTCGATCTCGCGTAAAACCAACAAAAATATTTCCAAGTCGTTCTTTCAAATCAGTACGAGAATTAGCTAAACATAAAATGGCCATTATCTCAGAAGCAGCGGTAATATCAAATCCTGTTTCTCGAGGAATTCCGCTTCCAGTACCACCTAGACCCACTACCACTTTTCTAAGCGTACGATCATTCATATCCATCACTCGTTTCCACAATACCGTTCTAGGATCGATACCGATAGATCTTGTTTTACTCTGAATATTATTGTCAATCAAGGCAGCCAGTAAATTGTGTGCTTTTTCGATAGCCGAAAAGTCTCCCGTAAAATGTAGATTGATATCTTCCATAGGTAACACTTGGGAATAACCACCTCCAGCTGCACCACCTTTAATACCAAACACTGGCCCTAAGGATGGTTCCCGGAGTACAACAGTGGTAGGTTTCCCAATCCGGTTTAATCCTTGTGTCAAACCAATTGACATGGTTGTTTTGCCTTCTCCAGCAGGCGTTGGACTTAAAGCAGAAACCAAGATCAATTTATTTTTTTTGATTCGTTCAGGATCAATTAGGGATAGTGGCAGTTTCGCTTTATATTTTCCATAGAACTCCAATTGATCTTCTTTCAGTGATAGTTGTTCAGCAATTTTAGCAATATGTTTTAATGGAATTGTCCGAGCAATTTCGATATCTGAGGCCATAATTTAGTTGAATTTAAAATTTTTGTTTTTTTTAATTTGATATGAAGTTGTTTAAAAATGTCCACAGAAAGCGAGGATCAGTGCTTGGTTGTCAAGACAAAGCAAATTTTGAGGTTCGTCCCGAACGCTTTCGGGACGATGCCGAAAAATTTGTGAAGTATTGGCAAGCAATGACTTAGCCGTAGCTATTGTGCTTCATTCTTAAACAACTTCTATTTCTTATCCTGAAAAAAAAATCTAGGATAAAGAAATATTCAATCAAGACAAAGGTAGAAATATGAAAGAGAAATCCTCTTTTTCATTCCTATTTTTGAATCGAATATTTTAGAATAAATCCATGTGATTAATCGGGATAGGCTTTCTAAGGAGCAATAAGTTCTTTTTTTGGATTATTGGATATAATTTAACTGGTAAAATATTGTAAAGAAAATTTTAACTGAGTAAAATATTTTTATAGAAAATAGAATAAATAAATTTTATCAACCGCTTTTTCCATTCATTGAGAAAACCAGCTCCCTACTCCAATTCGATAAACATTTCCTATATTTACCCTATTCAAAAATTGTCACCTTTTATGAAAGTAGTCTTAACCTCGTTTTTTTTTTTATTTGGGATAGCCATCATCGCTCAAAATGGGTCTCCTTTATCAGCAGGTGCTCGTGGAGTCGGGATGGGTAATACTGGCGTCAGCAATCAAGATATTCATAGTATTTTTAGCAATGTTGCTGGGTTAGCATTTTTGGATGGAACTCAATTTGCAGTTTTCGGTGAGCAACGCTTCGTTGGTACCGGAATCAGTAACCTCGCCGTCGGTGCAGCTCATTCCTTAGGGTCTGGTACCTTTGGATTAACCATCCAAAATTATGGAATAAGTGATTATAATGAACAAAAGATTGGTCTTTCCTATGCCAGAAAATTATTTGACAAACTATCAATGGGTGTTCAATTTGATTTTTTAAATACTCGGATTACAAACTATGGAAGCGCAGCTGTTTTTACTTTTGAAATTGGTTTTGTGGCACCCATCAATAAAGAGCTGACGGTGGGAGCAAGAATCTTCAGTCCAATGCGAGTAGCAATTACGGATGAGGAAGAAGTACCTGGATTATTAGGCATCGGTTTAAGTTATCATCCTTCAAAAAAAGTAACCTTTAACGGAGAAGTTGAAAAAGGTATTGATACAGACCTCTCTATCCGAGCTGGAATAGAATATCATATTCATTCTGTCGTAAGTCTTCGAGTAGGTGGTGTTGCGAATCCAACACTTGCCACCTTCGGTCTAGGATTTAGAATTAGCGAACAATTTGATATAGATATTGCCACAACTTATCATCAGGTGCTTGGATTAAGTCCTGGAATTGGAATTCGATATGGAATGAAGAATTCAGTGCCAGTGAAGAAAAGGTAAAAAATATTCTCTAATATGCACCTAACCATCGTCGCTGCTACCCTCTTTGAAATCGAACCTACTCGTCAATTCCTAGTCGATAATTTCCAGTCCAAAGATCAATTAAATTTTATTAAAGGAGAAAATTCCGTACAAATTTTAGTTACGGGTGTTGGTACAACTGCTACGGCCTTTGCACTTGGACAATACTTAGCACATGTAAAAACAAACCTACTAATCAACGCAGGAATTGCCGGAAGTTTTTCTAGAGAACATAAAATAGGAGATGTATTATTAATTGAGAAAGACCGATTCGGAGATCTAGGAGTTGAAGAAGCTGATGGGAAATTCGTGGATGTATTCGAACTAGAGATGCCCGCTCCCAATACGCCACCCTATCAAGATGGTTGGTTAATCAATCCGGCTGCAAGTGATCAAAATTTCTTACCGTCTGCTACAGCGATCACCGTCCAAAAGGTACACGGAACAACAGCTAGCATCACCAAAATACAAAATAAATATCCCGTAGATTTAGAGAGCATGGAAGGTGCCGCCGTACATTATGCCTCCTTAATGACCGGCACTCCTTTTTTTCAAATTAGAAGTATTTCAAATTACGTTGAACCTCGTAATAAAGAAAATTGGGACATTGGCAAAGCTATTGATTCCCTGAATGAGGTTCTGAAAGGAATGATTAATACGGACTAATTTGTTAAACGCAGGACAATTGATAACTCCTTGTTAATGAACCTAATAGACCTAAAATCAGTTCTACCCTCATATTTCTTTTTATTCCTCAGTTTTAGAACTATTCTTATTTTATGAAAAAATACGACGTTATTATTATTGGTGCCGGTAGTGCAGGCCTTGGAAATTCTGGTGTAGCTAATACCATTGGTCTGGATACCTTATTAATTGAAAAAAATGAAGGTCACTTTGGTGGTGATTGTACAAATTTCGGCTGCGTTCCAAGTAAAGCTTTGATTCATATTGCTAATCAATTTCATGCCGCAAAAAGTATTTCTCGGTTCGGCGTTGCTTGTTCTGGAAAAGCAGACATGGAAAAAGTGCTTAACTATATTCACGAAAAACAAGAAATTATTCGGGGTACGGAAGATGCAGATGCCTTACGATCACATGGGATCGACGTCGTAATCGGTGAGGCTTCCTTTAAAGATAAAAATACGCTTCAAGTTGGAGACCAGCAATATACAGCCAAAGTAATTTTGCTTTGTACTGGATCCAAACCAAGGAAAGCAAATATCCCAGGATTAGAAATGACGACTGTATACACCAATGAAAATGTATTTTTTGATTGTAAAAAATTACCAGACCATTTAGTTGTGATAGGTGGTGGAGCCATTGGTTGTGAATTGGGACAATGTTTTTCTAGGTTAGGCAGTAAAGTCACTATCGTCAACAGAGGAAATCGACTTTTAAAAAAAGAACCTAAGTCTGTTTCTGAAATATTGGAAAAAGTCTTTATCGATGAAGGAATCACCGTCTTGAATAATGCCGAGGTTAAAAAATTCACAGC
>CAZYAC010000121.1:0-13130 GCA_964645475.1 uncultured Saprospiraceae bacterium
ACACAATTCAAGTACTAGTGCCGGAATGTGAAGATTGTATTCCGAATGCAGATTGTAGTGATTTTAATCAGAGTTGGACAGAATTTGAAGTTGGACAGTATTCTCGGAATTATACATTTACAAGTGGTGTATCTGCAACCTTAGACGTTAATTTTATTGCTGGAGGAATACATGATCATATTATCATTACTGTGAACGGCACACCTGTTATAGATGAAATTGTTGGTGACGCAGGTGATGTATGTCCTAATACAGGTCAAGTATTCAATGATTCCTTTTGTGTTTTACCATGCGACGAAATCAATATAACTATTGACGCAGCTGTTTGTTTTGTTCCGGAATATCCTACTGGCTGGACATTGAATTTAACATGTGAAGATGGATGTACTGCTGGCAGAAGATCTCAAGACAAGTCAAAAGGAATATCTACTAGATCTGGTGATGCTGAATCGAATTTTCTAAAACACATAGAGGTAACCGTATTTCCAAATCCTGTGACTGATATACTTAATATTATGACTTCTGATCCTAAGATTGAGTACAAGACTGCAAGCGTAATTAATAGCTCAGGCAAAGTGATTCATACTGAAAATATTTCTAGAATAGATGATTTACAAATAGATGCAAGCGCATATCCTCAAGGTGTATACATTTTAGATTTGATAGATAAGAATGGAAATAGAGTGACGAAAAGATTTACGAAGATAAACTAATCGAAAGTATTTTTAATTAACTGAGGCTGTCTCATAGGATACAAGATGAGACAGCCTTTTTTTTGTACACCTTAGATATTTAAATGAATGAAAAACAGACAGAATTGTTCGTATCTATTATTGAGATTGAGTGAGACTACCCTTAAAGTTTTTACAGCGGCTCTTCCAGTCCTTCTACCATCATTCGTCCAGTGGGATTAATAATCTTCCAGTGATTAAAATCTTGGTCTGCTTCGAATCCGTAGCCGTAAATTTCTTCATCAGGTTTGATAATTTTTACGAAGCGATTGGTATGCATCATTTTACGCTGATCATCCCAAGTAAGTTCTGACGTATATAATTCCTCTCCTTTTCCACTTTTCCATACTACATCATCGCGGACAATTACCTTACTCTCATTTTCGAGTCGGATAGCATATTTAGCCGTCAAGCTTCCTTGGGTTCGATTGGTACCAGAACGGAGAAACTCGATCAAAATGCCTTCTGGGAATTCTTCTTTTGGCTTGGTATGATCCACGTGACGCAGCATTTTGGGACCACTCACTCGTACCCGTACCACCGCCGAATCACTATACAATAATTGTACGTCTTTGGCTTCTTCAATTTTAACTTGATCTTTGGTAAATAAAGCATTCACGGCTTCCAGATCATTTTCACAACTTGTAAAAGCGAAAATTGAAAAAATTAGTAGGTAGCAGAGTTCTTTCATATTTTCTTTTTTGAGTGAATCGGTGAATAACATTAAAATTTATTTTTTATAAAAAAAACTATAACATTTTCAACTAAATATCCTTCAATCCACTAACGGATAAACTAGTTCACTGATAAACTGATCAATCAAATACTATCTCAAAATCGTAATATCTCCTTCGTAGGCTACCGAAACGCCATCAATAAAGTCCACTACGATATAATATACATAGACACCTGGCAGCATTTGTTGATTTTTAAAAAAGCCATTCCAACCTATTGTGGTTGAACTCAGCGGTAAATTTGTTCCTTCATACATCAACGCTCCCCATCGGTTGAATATTCTCATCAACTGAATTTGCTGGGCACCAGGATTTCCGTAAGCGGTAAAGATATCGTTGTTTCCATCAAAATTAGGACTAAAAGCATTCGGAATATAAATTGGACGATCTTTATTGACCCGAACCGTCACCGAATCCATCGCTGTACAACCTGTACTATCCACAATGGTAATGGTGTAAATATCCGTTTCTACAGGCAATAAAGTAGTAGATGGACAGTCGCTACATTCTAAGGGTGCCGTTGGGAACCAACTGATTGCTACCGGTCGTTGAAAAGGTAGAACAAAACTGGAAACTTTTGCGGGAAATCCTAAATTGACCGTCGTATCTCGACCTGCATCAACAATCAATTCTTCCGGTTCTGCAATAGTGGCTTCTACAGAAGCGATACAACCTTCCATATCCATCACGTAAACTGGAAAAGTACCTGCAGCAACGTCAAGTAAAATCGAATCTGTGGTAAAATTCACCGTATCCAAACTATAAGTATAACCCGCTACGCCACCTGATCCGACCACGCTTACCGAACCTGTAGAATCGCCAAAGCATAAAACATCTTCCACTCCGGTAATATTGACAAACAAACCTGCAGGTTCAATAATATTAACAGAGGCATCCATAGTACAATTATTTTCATCTCTAACGGTAACTGTAGCCAGTCCAGGTGTTAGCCCAGTAACCAGTGTGTCCATCGTAGCATTTGCGTCGTTCCATAAATAAGTATAGTCTCCTACCCCACCCGTAACTGTTACAGAGGCCATTCCATCATCTGCCAAAAAACAACTGATGGGTACTGCTGAGATTGTCAAATTTAATGGTGCAGGTGGAATTACTTCTACAATAGTATCACCTACACATCCACTCGCATCTCGAAATTGCACGTTAAAGAGACCGTTATTCAAACCACTAAACATATTATTGTCAACAAATCCATTTCCATCGTTATAATCAAATTCGTATGGTGGTGTTCCATTAGAGATATTAAATACAACTGTTCCTTCGTTACTATCAAAACAAAGCGGAGGAGTCACCACCGGCACTCCGGAATTTAGCACTAATTCCAATTCTCTGACATCTACTGCTACGATCAATTCACAACCAGCGGCGTCCGAAATCGTTACATCGTAAATATCTACGCCGATATTTGTGATCGAGTTTGTGGTATTTCCATCTTCCCAAAGATACTGATAAGGCATGACACCGCCCGTCGTATTTAACACCACCGAGCCGTCCATCCCACCTGCGCAAGCAGGCATGGTAATATTTGGGGTAACTGCCAGTGCAGCAGGTGCTCCTACCTCATAACTAAAGGTGGTATCACAACCCAGGGCATTGGTAATAGAGACTTCATAAATTCCTGTAAAAAGGTTACCTATATTATTCGTTGTTGCACCAGTACTCCAATTCACAGACGTGATATCTACGGTACTACTAATTTGGAGATCAATGGCTCCAGTTGGAATTGTTAAACACTCTAAATCTGTGATTGTCTCCATGACATTGATCGCATTGAGGGTTTGACAACAATTATCTACAAAGAGAGTATTATCTACCTCTGTTACTTGGCAACCATCCTCTGTACCGACAGTAAGTGCCACAGATTTAATTCCATCAGATGCATACGTTACGATATGTGGTCCTGGGCCACTAGCCGTTGCAGGGGTTGCACCTACGCCAAAGCTCCATTCCCAACTATTAAGTGTCCCTAAGGAAAAAGTAGAAGTATTCGTAAATGTCACGGGTGCTCCTACACAAGCGATAGTCGGCTCAATGATTAAACTTGGCTCAGGTCCCACGAACTCTGCGTCTCCTCCAAAACTGACATTGAAGCCACTGCCAGTTCCAGAAAAATTATTGACCATCATTGTATATGCTTTTCCTTCTTCTAATTGTAGTGGTGCCAAAAAATTGGATTGATTTTGATTACAACCAGCTGCTTCGCTGACATCGGTTTCTCCAACGGCTAGTCCCGTGACACCTAGACAAGGACTGGGAAAAGCAGACGCAAATTCGCCTGCGGCCATACAACGTCTTTCGTTTTTATCATTACAATTTTCGATACCGTTTGGTAGTTCGAAAATAATAAAATCGAGGTCATCTGTTTCGTTGAGGGGTTCTAACTCAAGGGTCAAGGTACCGTTATTAGCAGCAATCCAAGAAAACCAAGTAGAGTTAGATTCTGAATTTCCACTGAATCCAAGACAAGAACCATTGGCTTCATCGGGTAGGTTACCGGCACCGATTACCTGAGGAATGGTAAAGGAAGTTTTGTCACAAAGTACAGCAGCCGTTAGACAATCCGATCCAGGAAAGACTGGTGGATTAAAGTTATTAATACAAAGTTGAAAATTCCCCGAATTATTCATTCGACTTTTGACCCGAATTAGATACGTTTCACCGATAGACAATCCTCCTTTATATAAGTCAATAATATTATTTCCAGCTACATCAGCATCACATCGCTGCTCATTGATTACTCCATTACAGTCTCCCAAATATAGTGCAACCTCTGGGCTGCGCATGGTCCCTCCAGGAGCAACATTGGTCGCTCCTTCCACGACAACCACCACGTCAGTAGCAATAGCCACAAATCTAAACCATACGTCTCCCCCACCAACATTACTAAAACAACTGGCTGGTCCAAACCCAGAGAGATCTGCGTCAACATTCGTGAAAGCTGCATTTGCACTGCACCAGTCGTCCAATTCTGTCAGTAGAATAGCATCTTGACATTCATTGTTAACAGGTTGCGCGAACAAAGAAGGAAAAGCTAATGGCAAGCCTCCAAAACAAAGCAATAGAAGGAATAGTCTTATTAACATCGCAAAATATCTTCTAGAATAGACCTTATAAAATATTCCAGTATAAAGTCTAGTAGGTTAAAAATAATTGTAAAATTAACGGTAAATAAGTAAACCATGTTCTTCTAAGTGCGGTTTAAAAAGATTTTAGTAAAAAAGACTACTTTTACTCAAAAAACGGACAACAAACGGAATGCGAAAACAAATTCCAAATATTATTACCCTTTTAAACCTATTTTGTGGTTGCTGTGCGGTGGCTTGTATCTTTTACGGTCATTTTCCACAAGCTTTTCTATTTGTCTTTGTAGGCGGTTTAGCAGATTATTCTGACGGAATGGTGGCCCGGTGGCTTGAAGTTAATTCTCCTTTTGGGAAAGAACTAGACTCTTTGGCTGACATGGTCACTTTTGGAGTCGTTCCGGGTGCGATCATCTATATGCTGCTGGTCATCAGCCTAGAAAATGCTGTTTCTGATTATCCTAATAGCTTATCCTTCTTAGGTACAAAAGGATTGAAAATAATGGCATTACCGGCATTTATAGTTTCTACCTTTGCAGCATTAAGGCTAGCCAAATTTAATTTAGATATCCGACAGTCGGAAGATTTTATTGGTTTAAACACACCAGCCTGTACTGCCTTTGTAGTGGGACTAATGCTAACTTTTCACTTCGATTATTATGGTCTTCGTCCCTACGTAGCCAATCTCTTTTTTCTCTTTGCCCTGATTCCTATTCTATCCTATTTGCTAATCTCTGAAATTCCGATGATTAGTTTTAAATTTAAAAAATTCAAATGGCAGGGAAACGAACGACAGTTTGTGCTTATCCTACTCGGCATTCTTTTTCTGGTATTTTTTCAAGGGTTAGGATTTTCGCTAATGATTTTATCTTACGTTGGTCTTTCTCTTTTTGATTTTATTTTTGAAACTAGAAAAGCAAGGAAAAGACAACGCGCCAGCAATGAGGTTTAAGATATGCGGATTTTTAAATGAATAATGTGGTAATAGACTTTATTCTAATGAATAATGCCCGCTATCGTGGTTTGTGAATATTGAGACTTCTCCCAAACATTTATTGTTCATCTCATAGGTTCAATATTAAAAAAACGTCAGAAGAGACCTGCCTTTGCCAGCAGGCAGGCATTATTAATTTTTCATTATTTCATTTTTCATTATCCTCCAACAAAACATATGCTTTATATTCTGCCTACCCCTATTGGAAATTTGGAAGACATTACGTTGCGTACCTTGCGCATTCTCGGAGAAGCAGATCTAATTCTGGCCGAAGATACTCGGACCTCAGGCAAACTACTCAAGCATTATGAAATCAATACGCAGATGCGCTCTTACCACGCACACAACGAGCACAATATCGTAGAACAAATCGCCGATCATTTAGATGCTGGGCAAACGATTGCCTTAATTTCTGATGCGGGTACGCCAGGGATTTCTGATCCTGGTTTTTTATTGGTTCGGGAATGTGTGAAACGCAAAATTCCAATAAGTTGTCTGCCGGGAGCAACCGCCTTTGTTCCTGCCTTAGTTGTATCGGGAATACCTTGTGATAAGTTTTTCTTTGAAGGTTTTTTACCTCATAAAAAAGGCCGACTCACTCGTCTCTTATTTTTAGCCACGCTTACGAATACTTTTGTTTTATATGAATCTCCTTACCGGTTGGTAAAATGTTTGAAACAATTACAGGAACATTGCGGACCGGAAAGAATAGCCGCAGTTTCTCGTGAAATTAGTAAGATTCATGAGGAAAATATTACGGATACCTTGCCTAATTTAATTACTCATTTTAAGGCTAAAAAAGTAAAAGGGGAGATTGTGATTGTGGTTTCAGGGAAGGAAGATTTACCAAATAAAAAGGCGTAGAACAATTAAGTCCCATTAATCTTCAACACTCTCTTCTCTAAAGAAAGACAATTATTTTCCGATTTTCATAAAAACAACCAATTAAATTTGTAAATTTGACAGATACTCCAAATTTACAGGATTTAAGTTGAACAAATCATGTTATGATGTTGTTATAATTAACAAGTTGGCTACAAATTGATAAAATTTTCCAATCTACAAGCAGTTCTTCTCCTTTAGAGTAACTTAGTTTTTCTCAGCTTATAATTTTCTAATTTTTTACGATATATAAGTTTAGACTATCTATTTTTTTTCCAAAAAAGTAATTAAACATTTTTTTAACATAAAGCGGATGCTGAAAAGCTTTTAATAGAGTAGGCATAATTTTTTAACAAAATAAGTTTATGAAAAAGTTCAAATTTAACGGAAAACTATTGTTTGAGAAAAAAACAATTGCACAACTTGATGAAAATCAACTAAAGGCTGTCAAAGGTGGTAGAGCCGATAGTAGTCCTGGCACCGTAACATGCACCTGTACTTGTTTCTGTCGCCCAAGAAATTAATAAGTCTTTTAGTCTTTGATTGAGGTAGTAAATTACCTCAATCATTTTTTTTAAGACTATCTAATCGATAAAAATAGTTCGGATAAATTTTAACCATCATTCTTCTCTAAAAATCAATTGAATAAGTGATTCTTATTTTGTATTTGGGATATTTCAAATACCTGATGCAATCAATATAGAAAACATGTTATATGTTTTTATCCTAAAAAAGAACTGCACAAATCATTGGAAAGCAAATATAAAGCTGAGGCATCTATGAAAAAGAAAACACTACAGGCACTACATAAAATTCATGCAATAATTGATGGTGTAGAGGTTCCTGATTTTGAAGGTTTAATTACAGGTAAGTCAGGCTTAGTATTATATTATTTCTACCTTGGAAAAGTATTAAATAATTATGATTATCATCAAAAGGCAAATGAGTTGCTGGCATCTATTTTCGAAAAGGTACAATCAAACACTTCTAGTCTAATTAGCTATTCTCTGGCAAGTGGAGCCTCCGGATTTTGTATTATGATGGATATTTTATATCAAGAAGGTTTTCTAGATATGGATATTGAATCCAACCTTGAACCATTTAATGAATATATTTTTGAGAAAAGTCTAATTGATATTAAAAATAAACAAGTAGATTTTTTGCATCAAGGGGTTGGTGGTATTTACTATTTTTCTATAATAAAACAGACGACTAAAACTAAAGAATATTTAGAGCAATTGGTTGATGCTATTTATGAATTAGGCATAACAGATGAATCATCCTTCAAGTTTCTAAATTCATTTGGCCCTGATTCGGGAACAAAGTTTGATTTGAGTCTATCACATGGACTAAGCGGGATCTTATTAGTACTTATTAAAGTTTATAACTTAGGTATTAGGCAAGAGAAAACTAAGGTAATGATTCAAAGAGGAATTGATTATACTTTAAGTTTTTATAGAGGTTCTGATTCCAATAAAAATTCAAACGATTCTTTTTTTCCAATCTTCATTAATGAAAAAGATTCATCACCTGTATATTCAACTATGCTAGCATGGTGTTATGGTGATTTGAACCAACTCTATCTTTTAATAGAAGCTTCTAAGATGTTTGGTACTAATGAATGGGAAAAGATTATTGACCAAGTTGGGGAAGGTGTATGCAAAAGGAGTTTAGAAGATAGTCTTATTGACAATTCCCATTTTTGTCATGGCGCTGCAGGTATTTGTCATATGTTTAGACAATTAAATTTCAAATCTCCTAAAGAAATTTATAGAAAAGCTCATAAAAAATGGATTGATTATACACTAGATTTGCTTGATAGAGATATCAAAAGCGGACTATATAATGGCCGAGAAACTGAACTATTAGAAGGAATGGCTGGCGTTGGAATGGTATTATTATCAAGTATGTCAAATGAAAAACTAAAATGGAATAAGACCTTTTTAATTTAGGAGCAACCAACGCATTATCAGATTACTTTCCCTTCAACAAATAAGTAACATGGAAAACCACTTTAAATTTCACAATAAATTAATTTTAAGAACTCCTAGGCTGCCATTTAATTTGGATTTTGACTTAAAAGATATTCTCTCCTTTTTTAATACTAAGTTAGCTAAGGAAGCGCTTTACTTGGCTTCTCCTTCTTTACTTGAGAGATATGAGGACTTTGCGGCTGGTAAAATTACAGACCAGAAAAAAATAAGCAGACTTTATAGTGCCCTTACAAAATATTATTTGAGGATGCATACTCGATCAACACCATTTGGTCTGTTTTCAGGAGTTGGGGTTGTTGACTGGAAACAGGAAGAAACAGAAGTCGTTTTGGATGAGCAAATAAATAGACATACACGATTAGATATGGATTATCTATGCAATTTGGCAACTTATATTGAGCGGATACCTATAATTAAAAAATCACTCCGATACCACCCTAATAGTAGTCTATACAAATTTCATGAATCATTACGATATGTAGAATATAAAAGAGAAGATAATAAGAGAACTCATCAAATTAGCGAAATCAATTCATCAGAATATATTTTAAGCATTATTGAAGAGGCGAGAAAAGGTTGTACAATTTTAGAATTGGTAAAGGTTTTACAAAAAATAGATGATGAAATCGAGTCTGAGGAAGCAGCTTTTTTTATCGAAGCATTGATTGACGAACAAGTTTTATGCAGTGAACTAGAACCTACTATAACTGGTGAGGAAATTCTTCCAAGAATATTAAAAATAATTGAAAATATAACCCTGGCTGAGGATAGTCCCCCCTCAGCAATAAAAAAAACATTGAATCTTATTCATGAAAAATTAAAGTTCCTTGATAGCAACAAGATGAATTCTATTAAAGACTATCAGGCCATTGAAGAACTTTTAAAAACAATTGGTATTGATTATGCTCAAGGTAGGATATTCCAAACAGACATGTCGCTAAACATTAAAAATGGACATATAGACAGCACTATGCAAAAAGATATTTGGCATGGATTGGAATTACTAAACAAAATAACTAAGAAACACGAAAATAAATCGCTGACTCAATTCAAAAAGAGATTTAATGAGCGATATGAAAATAATGAGGTTCCACTGATGGAGTTGATGGATACAGAAAATGGTATTGGATATGGATTTCCATTAATACAAGATGATAATTATCTCAGCCAAGATTTATTAATTCCTGATTCAGATGACGGAACAATAGAAGTAAAGTGGAATGATATTGATGATTGGCTCGTTAACTTATTACTCAAAGCCCAAAAAGAGGATGCGGAAGAAATAGTTATCTCAAAAAAAGATTTTCCTAGCAGACTTTCTGATTGGCAAAACATGCCACCTTCTTTCTCCGTCATGTTCAAATTAGTAGAACAAGATAAAATTCTAATAGAAAGTGTTGGAAATTCTAGTGCAGTAAATTTTCTTGGCCGATTTGCTCAATGCAGCACTTCCATCAATGAAATAGTAAATGACATCGCGACCCATGAACAAAATAACAATAAAAATGTTATTTTAGCAGAAATTGTTCATCTACCTCAAGACAGAATAGGAAATATACTACAACGCCCCATCTTTAGAGCATATGAAATTCCATATCTAGCAAAATCATCTGTCCCTGCTAAATATCAGATTAGGCTAGATGACCTCTTTGTTTCGATAGTAGGAAATAGAATTGTATTGAAATCAAAAAAATTTGATCATGAGATTATCCCGAGGCTTGGAACAGCACACAATTATAATTTAAGAACTCAACCAATTTATAGGTTTTTATGTGATTTGCAATTCCAAAATTTTAGACAAATTTTATATTTCGATTGGGGTGTTCTTGGCGGAACCGTAAAAATGTTTCCTCGGGTAAGAGTTGGAAAAGTTATCCTTGCTCCTAGAACTTGGATTTTTAAACAAATAGATTTTAAGCATTTAACCCAATTAAGAAACGAGGATGTTAAAATTAAATTTAATGACTTTAGAAAAAAATATAAACTCCCAGTTCTTTTTAGTTTCACAGAATTTGATAATGAGTTATTAGTAGATGCTAATAACCTACTAGCTATTAATGCTTTTTTGCATGCTATAAAAAATAAGTTATCAATTACTTTAAGAGAGTTCTTATATGATCATACTTCTAAAGTAACGAATATGTTGGATCAAGATTATTGCAACCAATTCATTGCCTTGGCTATTAAAAAGGAATCTTCCTTCAATAGTATGCCCTCTCGGGTCAGTTCTGATTCTCAAATTAAAAAAGGGATTAAAAACAATTTTTCTATTGGATCAGAATGGATTTATTATAAAATCTATGGTGGATTTAAATCACTAGACCAAATATTAACGGAAGCAATTTATCCTTGTTGCGAAGAATTAATTAAAGAGAATCTGATAGACAAATGGTTTTTCATTAGATATTCCGATCCAGAATTTCATATTAGACTCCGGTTTCACCAATCTGGAAATCTTAATTTTGAAGTAATAGACAAAGTTTTAAAAAAATATCTAGATCCTTATGAAAAGGGTAAAATTATCTGGAATATCCAAATAGAAAATTATCGACGAGAAGTGGAAAGATATGGCCGAAATTCTATGGAGTTATCAGAATCCATTTTCTATCTTGACAGCAAGCGGATATGTTCTTTTCTTGCCCATAGCAAAAACCAAGAAAGCAATGACGCTCGATGGCTCTGGGGAGTTAAAGCAATAGATGAATTGCTCAACGGATTAAAATTTACAATTAAGGAACGCATTGAATTGTTCACTTTACTAAATGGTTATTATGTCAATGAGTTTAATGCCAACAAAGTATTAAATCATCAATTAAAGGAAAAATACAGAAAGGATAAAGATAGAATATCTGATACTATCTCAATAAAACCCTTGAGTGATTTTCCATTTATAGAAAAAAATAACCCGTCTATAAATTCGTTTTTCCAAAAGATAGTTGAACTGGAAGAAGAAGGTAATTTGAATTTATCAAAAATAGATTTAGCCATGAGTTATATCCACATGCTGTTAAATCGTTTGTTTATTTCTTATGCTAGAACACAGGAAATGGTTATTTATAATTTTTTAATGAGGCATTATAAGTCAGCATTGGCAAAAGAAATTTATAATACTTCTATCCCAAAATAAAATATTAAAATTGTTTTAAAAAAAATCATCCATGAAATTAGGATTACTTGCATTTGATTTAGGAGATAGCTATGATATCACTGATATAGTTACTTATGCGATGAAAGCGGAAGAATCTAACTTTACCAGATTTTGGCTTGGAGAGCATTATTCAAAAAATTTATGGTGTAATCCAGAACCCTTACTTCCTGTTATTTTAGGAATGACGGAAGACATTAAAGTAGGTGCGGCTGGCATTCTTCTAAAACTTCATTCCTCTTATAGAGTTGCATTAAATTTTAAATTACTAAATTCATTCTTTCCAAATAGAGTAGATCTTGGTTTAGCAAAAGGAACTATAATTCCTACTGTTACTGACCATCTTTACGATGCTGAATCAATTAAACCAACACCCGTCGATCAAAAAATACAAAACATATTTTCATACTACTCAGACGAAACATCCTTTGAGGAAAAAGAAGTATTTATCCCACCTATTAAATACCCAGTTCCAAATGTTTGGATTTTGAGCATTAGCTATCGAACCTTAGATCTTTGTATTCAGCACCAATGTGGATATTCAAGATCTCTATTTCATTCTAGTTCCAATCTTGATTTCTCAAAAGATGAAATACTTAAATTTAAAGAATCTTATTTTAAAAAACATGGGGAAGAACCAAAAATTAATATTGCTTTTTCAGGATTAATTGGTTCCTCCATGGAAGATGCAAAAAAAAGGTTTAGCAAATCTGCGTATACAAATAGTTCTGTTGTAGTTCCGAACATAATCGGATGCAAAAATTACTTCCAAGACAAACTGATGAGTATGTATGAGGATTATGGGGTTGACGAGTTTGTATTTTTAGACTTATCTCCAACATTTGAGAATAAAATGAAAAATGTGGAAATTTTAGGGGAAATAATTAGCCAACAAGCTTAATAAAAATCCACTAGAACAAATCAGCTAAAGAAGAATCTTTCTGAATTTATCCAATCAATATTATAGAATTGATTCGATCATCTTTTGTTAGCCAGAATTTTCCTAAAGAAAATTTACCAAACAAAAAGGCGTAGAACCGTTAAGTACTACGCCTTTTTATTTGGCAGTTTTAAATCCTTTTCTATCAACCTATTTTCCTTAATCTGCTGGAACAAGTTCAATTTCCAATAACTCTCTGGTGTAAAAACACGCTTTAGATCGTCGCTCTAAGTCTTTTCCATAAGCTAAATACTGCATTTTGGTTGGACCGGTCGAGTTTTCATACTTTTCTTTGAATTTAGCAAAATTGGTTATCATGTATTTTATTTCATCATCATGGAGATTTTTTATGTAGCTAAAATAGCTGTCTTGCTCGCTAGAAGAAAGACTTTCTTTGCAATAGTGAAAAGCATCAGCTAACACATCAAGATCGATAGATTTAGTTCCGATGAGTGTTTTTAGTAAAAACGAGACTTCTGCAACAGAGGAAGTTTGGTTTTCAACTAGGAATAGTCGTCGTAAATACTTTAATGAAGTATTTTGTATGGCCCAAGAATAGCGATCATTCTCGTTTTGGTTGAGCCAATCCGAAATAGTTGATTTTACTTTTGG
>CAZYAC010000122.1:0-8316 GCA_964645475.1 uncultured Saprospiraceae bacterium
TAATAAGAAAGGAGAAAATACCAGAGATATGATAATTAATCCACAAAAAAATAAAACTATTTTATTTCTTGTCATTAAATTACCTCTTCCAGATTATCATCCCAATTTTTAACTTTCGGCGTTCCGATTTTTCCAACACTTTTTCCAACCAAGAGCGCCACTGTTGCATCACCCGTTACGTTGATTACCGTACGACACATGTCAAGAGGACGATCTACTGCGAAGATCAAGGCGAGTCCAATCGCTAGTTTATCTGCCGGCAAACCAATCGCTTCTAGCACAATCACCAACATAATCATTCCTGCTCCTGGTACGGCAGCTGAACCTATAGATGCCAGTACGGCAGTCAAAATAATGGTTAGTTGATCGGCAAAGGTCAATTCAAAATCCAATGCTTGACAGATAAAAACGGCTGCTACGGCTTGGTATAAACTTGTTCCGTCCATATTGATGGTTGCGCCGACAGGACAGACAAAACTTACTACTTCTTTTTCGACACCCAAATGTTCTTCAACCCGTTCCATGGTAACGGGTAGGGTTGCCGCACTTGAGCTAGTTGAAAACGCCAATAACTGCGCTGGGCTGATACCTTGTAAAAATTTGCCCGGAGACATTTTTACGTAAGATGAAACGGTCAACAAATAAACACCGACCATTAGTGCTAAACCAAGCATCACGGTAAACGCGTATTTAGCTAGCGCAACTAATAAATCAGGGTTGGTGGTTTCAACGACTAATGCAGCGAGTAATGCAAAAACAGCGTAGGGGGCCATTAGCATAATTAGATCCACCATTTTCATAATCACTTCATTCAAACTATCAAAGAATGTCTTTACAGGTGCTGCTTGTTCCGGTTTGATTAGTAAAAGGCTTATGCCAAAAAAGACGACGAAGAAAATTACTTGTAACATATTTCCATTACTAGAAGCGGCTCCAAAAATATTGCTGGGAACCATATCTACTATAAATTGTAATGGTCCACTGCTCTTTTGTGTTTGTGCCATAGATACTTTGGCACCTGCATCTGTTTGGTAGGCCGAGGTGAGTTGATCTAGTGTTTCGGCACTGATACTATTACCAGGCTGTACGATATTGACAATTAGTAACCCAATGGAAATGGCAATTACAGTAGTCAAGACATATATAATAATGGTACGACCGCCAATTATTGAAAACTTTGAAATATCCTTCAAATCAGAAATTCCCTTGATTAACGAAGCAATAATAAGTGGAATGGCGATCAATTTGAGCAGATTGATAAATATGGTACCAATCGGTTTTATCCAATCCTTGATAAAGCCCGGCCCAAATTCAAATTTTGAAATAAACCAACCAAAAAGGATCCCGGCAATCATACCGATTAGAATTTGCCAATGTAACGCTAACTTTTTCATAGTAGTAAAATGGAGGTATTAAATAATGGGGTGCCAGACGTCTACCTTGGTAGATTTAGGAAGTAAAGGACTGCTTGGCTCCCTTCAATCGCAGCCTTGCGTTAGAAGGAAGTCAACTAGCTAACAAGCCAGCTAGCCATAAAGATAATTCCGTTAGAAAAGTCTTGCACTTATGTTAAAGGACGTGGAATAAATAACTGTCCGTTTTGACTTCTCAAAATTAATTGATTCTTCGTTATTTTTTTCAGGAATCCAAAAAGCCTGCCTGACCGGTAGGCAGAGATTCTTTCAAAAAATGCCTCGTCTAAATTAATTTTGAGTGCGTCTAAACTGGAAACTTATTTAATCCAAGTCCCTAAAATGAACAAATCAAGGGGTAAGATAGGGAATTTTAAGAATTCTTTACCCTATGGCGAGTCTTCTCATAAAATATCATTTTTAGAATATTAAAATAAACTATCATAATTGGAACAAATTTTGAAATAAATCATATAATAATTTTTAAGATTATAAGTATACATATATGAAAAATATTTCTTCGATCTTTGTTGCAGCACTACTTTCCGGTTCTTGTGGACTGGTAGCTCAAACGGATGCGGTACCAAATGAATTATTCGGTAAAGTAAAGATTGCCCTTGCAGAAGGGATCAATTCGCCAGATTTGGATTTTAGTCCAGTCTATTTTAAGGACGGTATTATCTTTACTTCTGATCGCCTCCGATTTGGAGATAAAGGAACGGGTAATCCAAATAAACAGTTCAACGATCTGTTCTTTTCTGAGCAATTGGGTGATGTAAGCTTTAAAGCACCTAAGCGGATCAAAGCGTTAAATTCTAAGTTTCACGACGGAATTGCGAGTTTCTCTGAGAAAGAACAAAAGCTCTACTTTACTCGAAATAATCAAAAAGGGACCATTCTAAATACTAAAAAAGCTAAACGATTGAAGATCTATGTATCTTCTTACACGGATGGCAAATGGTCTGAACCTCAGCCAATTTCTTTTAATGTAGAAAAATATTCTACCTGTCATCCGTCGATTTCTGCGGACGGGCAGATGATGTATTTTGCGTCTAACCGACCAGGTAGTTTAGGTGGAATGGATATTTATGTTACCTACTTAGAAAATGGAAAATGGTCTGAGCCGGTAAATATGGGACCGGATATTAATACGGATAAAAACGAAATTTTTCCTTTTACGGATGGGAATGGAACCTTGTTCTTTTCTTCCGAAGGACATAATAATATGGGAGGGCTCGATTTATTTGCTGCCCAAGAAGTAGTCAACCCACATATGACGGGCGATGACAACTGGGAAGTAAGTAACCTAGGAACTCCTTTTAATTCACCTGCTGATGATTTTGGATTTATTGGCAACACTGGTGGAGACAAAGGATTTTTTACTTCTGGGAGAGAAGGTGGAAATGGCCGAGATGACATCTATGCTTGGAAGACCGTAGAAGAAGAGCCAGTTGCACCAGCATTGACTAGTAAAAAAGTTAAAGTAATTGACGCGGTAACTGGAATTGAATTGCCGATGACCGAAGTCGTTTTGTCAGAAGCAAACCGTCCTGGCAATATTATTCGTTACACCACGGCGAAAGACGGGATGGTTCGTTTCGACTGGAACAAAACAAGTAATTACGTTGTGGCTACGGAGAAGAATGGCTATGAAAAATACGATAAAATTTTTCGAGCCGAGGAGATGACGGATGAAGTTATTGTGATTCGTTTGAATCCTTTAGCAGACGTTGCAGATGCAAGTCGGGTAAATAAAAAGCCAACAAAGGTAATTGCTAAAATTGACCCGAGTGATAAAATAGAAGCCTACGAAGAAGATATTGATAACTTTATTACAAAAGGGGAAAAGACCGAAAATACCAGTTTAGAAACTGGACAATTGGTCGAGCTAAATCATATTTATTATGAATTTGATAAGTTTAATTTAAAAGAAAGTGCAAAAGTAGAATTGGACAAAGTAGTTAATTTATTACGTCAATATCCGGAAATGGAAATTGATTTAAATTCTCATACAGATAGCCGAGGAACGGATACCTATAACGAGTGGTTGTCCACTGAGCGTGCTAAATCTGCCGTAAATTATATCATTTCTCAAGGAATCGAAAGAAGCCGAGTAACGGCAAAAGGATACGGAGAATCCATGCCGGTGAACGAATGTCTGAATACGATGAAGTGTAGCGAAGACAAACACCAGATGAACCGACGTACCGAGTTTAGAATTTTAAATCTTGGTGAAAAAACGATCCTGAAATCAGATACTTCTAAACCAAAAAAGTTGACTTTCGACGACGAAAACGGCCCGAGTAATCTACCGGTGATACAATCTGTTTATTATTCATCAGCACAGACAGACCTGACTGTGACTGATAAAGATAATTTACGATCTGTAGTAGCTATGCTGAAAAAGCACGATGGGATGACGGTTCAGGTAGCGTCTTTTACAGATGCAATCGGGAATACTTCTTTTAATCAAGAATTATCAGATAGACGCGCACAACGAATTGCTAATTATATGACTTCACAAGGCGTACGCGCGCAGCGAATCTCAGTAATTGGCTACGGTGAACAATATTCAAATGACTGTCCGGACGGTGTTGATTGTCCAACGGAAATTCATAATAAAAATCGACGAACAGATATTCTAGTTACTAATCCTGGAGGTGCGGATATAACGGCTTTAAAGGAAAAGTAAAAAAATAATTTAAACGATTTAAAAAACCGAACAACTAGAATTGTCCGGTTTTTTTTTGAAAAAAATTTATTTTTTGGAGGTGTTTGAGTCGGAATGGAATATGATTTGTATTATTAATTAGTAAATTAAGTCTTTAATTCTGCATTGTTCCACAAATCAAAAATTGATTTTGAACTGATAAAATTATTAAACAAACTATATTTTTGACCCCAAATTTTACTGAATGCGTTTTATACCTTTTATATTAGCCTTTCTTTTTAATTCGATCCTGAGTGGACAGGAAATGTCAGGAACCTTGCCTGATATAATCTGTTATCCGGATGATTATTATTCCGTGTTTGGAAATGTTAATATTGGAAATTTAAAAATAATCAATTCGCCTGATCTTGATTATAATGCGGTGCTGGTTGGAGATGGTGTGATCTTTACTTCCACGCGATCCCAAGAATCTTCTAAGTTTGCGGCAACGGCTGGAGGAGGCAAATTAAATGCCTGGAAAAAGAAATTATCTACTTTGTTTTATGCTCATTTATCGGATGGGAAATTGGATGATCCGGTCCCTTTGACAGGAGAAATTAATACCGAATATCATGAAAGTTCTGCTACTTTTTCTTATTCTGGAAATATAATGTTTTTTACACGAAGCAGTGCAAAAAAAGGCCGGAGAGGAAAACGACAATTAAAAATATATATGGCTGAGCGATCAGAAGGTGAGTGGGTAAATATTCGCGAGGTTCCCTTTAATGGAGATGATTTTTCTACCTGTCATCCAGCCATTTCTCCAGATGGTACACGACTCTATTTTTCCTCTAACCGACCTGGAGGGTTTGGTGGAATGGATATTTATGTTTCTACTTTTCGGAACCAAGAATGGTCTGCACCTGTGAATTTAGGTCCAGTGATCAATTCAACAGGCAACGAAGTTTTTCCTTGTATCAGTAAGGATGAAGTGCTTTATTTCTCTTCTAGCGATCAGGGCGGCTTTGGTCGTTTGGATATTTTTCGTAGTAAAAAAGTGTACGCCGACAGTGAACGTACTTGGCAAGTAAAGCAAAATTTAGGTGAACCTTTTAATTCTTCAGGAGATGATTTTGGGTTCTATATCAACGCCGATAACAGTGGTGGATTGTTTACCAGCAGTCGTAATGGCGGAAAAGGTAGAGATGATATTTACTACTGGCAATTAGTCGATAAACCTATATTTCGGGCGAGTATTATGCCTCCTTCATTAGACTCAAATGTTGGCCTTAGGTATTAACCTATTTAACTTTCTTTGTTTTCTAAGAATATCCCGTTTTTTGAAGTCTGTTTTTTATAGACTGTTGGATATAATCGTATTTTTATAATAAAAAAATATGAATCCTTCTCTTCAGATCCGTTCTATCCGAACCTTTATTGGGGCAAATGATTTTGCTCAATCCAGAAAGTTTTATCAAACTTTAGGTTTTCAAGAAGTGGTTATTGACCCTACCATGTCGCTGTTTCAAGTAGAAGAGCAGATGAGTTTTTACCTACAAGATGCTTATGTAAAAGACTGGATTAACAACTCTATGGTTTTTCTGGAATTAGCGAATGTGGAAGCATGGGAAGTGCAATTGAAAAGCTTAAATTTATCGGACAAATTTCCGACCGTTAAGATGACCGAGATTAGAACATTCCCTTACGGAAGAGAAATATTTCTCCATGATCCGGCGGGAGTGCTCTGGCATTTTTGTGAATTTAATCCGGAGGTGTAGTGGATGGATTTTAGAATGAAAACCTCAAACACAACCTCAATTTCAACCTCAATCCTATATCGGAAATTTGACTTTTAGACAATGAAAACACGTTACCTGAGTTAGTATTGAAATTGATTTTGAAGTTGAGTGTTGAGATTGAATCTAGTCTTCTCAAGGCTGAATTTCCTTCGGTTGAAACTTCGACCAAAGACTATAAATAATTAAGGCAAGTAAAGTTCCGATGATAGAACCGGCGTAGATGTCTATAAAGAAGTGATGAATCAAGTATACTCGAGAAATTCCGACCAGTAAGGCGATTGATAAGATCACTAGAGCTACGGATTTTTTTTGAGGAATTAAGAAGGCAAGTAATCCGAAAAGCGCAAAAGCCGACATGGTATGTCCACTCGGAAAACTGGACGCACCAGAAAATAAGGGTTCTCCTTCGATGAGATTTAAAACTTCGTATAAGTTCATTTCTTTAAACCATGCGATCGGACGATTTTGTTGAAAAAATTCTTTTAATCCTTTGCTTATTAACAGGACGACTACGCCAGTCATGGGTACCAGCCACACTGCTCGCCGCCGATAAATCATCAGAAATATGAAAATAAGCAAGTACATAATTTCCTCTCCTAGCATGGTGGCGTAGCGAAAAAATAAATCGCCGTAGTAACTGCGGTGGTCATTAAAAAAAAGAATAGCATCTCCTTTTTCAATCAGAAAAATAATCAAGGCACCTAATATCAGCCAGGCAAAGAAACTGATACCGTAAAATCTATTTTCTTGGAATGTCGAACGAAGGTTTGTTAACAAATCAAATTATTTTGTAGCAGACTTTGGTCTAAGTTTATTCAGCCGTTCTCGAATGAGTTCCCAGTTGATCAATTTTGAATCATTCATGGCGCGGGAAGTTAATAACAAACCTAATGGGAATAAAATAGCACAGGGCATCCAAGCGGCCAACAGTGCCGGTAAGGTATTACTCTCAGCTACCTTTTTAAAAAAAATACCCATGATGATAAAGAAGACAAAAAAGAAAATCGCTACCAAGATAGGATACCCAAATCCACCTTTACGAATAATGGCGCCCATCGGTGCACCAATAAATAAAAAGATCATACAGACAACAGCCATGCTGTATTTGTTGTTCAATTCAAAAATATGCTTCACCCTCGATTCTGTTTTAGCAGAAATACTAATATTGGATGACTGACTTTCATTGGCAATACTGTGTAGGGCCGAACTAAGTCTTCGATTAATGGCATCGCGGTCTTTTTTAATAAAAGATTCTAAGAAGGTAGCGTAATGGACTAAGGAGTCGAGCGACTTCTGTGTAGGGATTTTCCCTTTATATTTCGGACTTTTTTTGGGTATTTTTTTATTGACTTTTTTAGGCTTACCCTTTAATAGTTTTTCCATGTCAACTTCTGGCAATTTGGAATTGGTCACCTGTACTTTTTGTTGGAGACTAGGAGAAGCTGAATCAGGTGCTTTGTTATTTTTGTTATCGGGTAGTTTTTGATTAATACTATCCTTGAGAAAATGGAAATTTCGATAAATATGATTGTGGTATTTGTTCCAGCGACGATTAAGTTCTGAATCAATTGAATCGATTCCTATTCGTAGTTGAGCGGCGCTGAGCATGGTACGATTGTCTACAAATAATTCACGGTCAGTTTCTCGCATATCAAATTCACTCAGGTCAAACACTTTGGTCCATTCCTTAAATGAAGTACGTACGAAAGGGTAATTCTTTTTTTTCTCTTTGCTCTGTTGCTTACCAGGATTGACTTTGGTCTCTTGATATTGAGTTCCGTCAAAGAGGTTCATGACAAAAAAACGTTTATCAGCAGTTGTAAACATTTCACCTTTGCTTGCCGTGATGACACTAACCTTTTTATTATTATAAGAATTATGATCGTAAATCAGAACATCATGAATGGTGCGGTTATCTTTATCTTTATCGCCAATATGGATAATCATATTGCGAAAGTCATCGTTGAATACACCCGTTTCGAGACTGAGCATTGGTTTTTGTCGCTTGATATCGTAAAGGCGGGATTTAAATTTTAAATTGGCTACTGGAATTATATAATTAGAACAAAGAAATGAAAGAATCATCACTCCAAAACTTAATACAATCAGTGGCGCCATAATCCGTAAGAGTGGGACACCTGCTGACTTTAGGGCAGCTAGCTCGTAATGCTCGGCCATATTTCCCATCACCATCACCGAAGAAATTAAAATCGCAATTGGAAGTGCCATTGGTACCAGGGAAATCGAGAGGTAAGAGATCAATTCAACCATGACCAATACGCCCGTACCTTTTCCAATAATATCGTCAATATAGACCCAGAGGAACTGCATGATCAATACAAACAGTCCAATACAGAAGGTGGCGATAAATGGCGCAATAAAACTTTTGGCCAGGAGTAAATCTATCTTTTTCACTTGTATCGGGTATCTAAGCAGGCGGATAGTTATCCAAGTA
>CAZYAC010000122.1:8416-13065 GCA_964645475.1 uncultured Saprospiraceae bacterium
TCCAAGTACTTTTTGTGAATTAGGTTTCAAAAATATAAGCCATCTATAAGCGATGGACCAACCGTAAATATACTACGATATGCTATCTTATACTATAACTTAACGAAATTGTTTGGTAGAAAGGTATCTGATAACAAGAAAAGGATAAATAAGGAAAGCCAACGTAGGAAAACTACGTTGGCTTTCAAGGGGGTTATTTCATCACCCTCAAAAATTGAAGGGAAACGATAAAAAATCATTGAAAGTTATCAATCGAATACTCAATCCATACCATCGCAACTAAGCGCTTCAATATCGAAGAGCTGACGATTGTGCAGATAACTACAATAAAAAGTATATATGTTCAGGGAGAATGGGAAAAATGTGAGTGGAAAACCGAAGTTTTCCTGATTTTTTGGAATTATTCTTTCGAATAAAATTAGAATTAGCCGTTGGCTAAAGAAGAATTTGAGATTAATTGGTTTACTTGATCGCGGTTTTGAATTTTAATTACTTTACTTTTAATCTTTGAAAGAAAGCGATTAGACGAAAGCGAATTAGTACTCTTTACGTTTTTTAAAGGCTTCATGATACTGTAATTTAGGTTAGTTAGTTGATAAATCAAACACAAAATACGGTCACATTCATTATTCAGTATCTTCATTTGGTAGGCCAAATATAGGTTAAAGTTTTTGATATTCTAGAATTATTAACAAATATAATAAAAGCTAATGTTATTAAAAATGATGCTTTGGCATTAATTATTTTGCATATTGTCCTAAGTATAACGTTGAAAATCTGAAAAGTTGCAGAATGGCAGAATTTTATTTTTGACTTATATTTTTGTTCATTAAATTGAGAATACTAGTCTTTATCCTTAATTTTTAAGTTGGAACTAGTTATTTATGGTTTTAATACCGGATTTCCATTTATAATTCTGTCAGCCAAAAAATTGGTTTGTGAAAGAGAAAAAAAGAGTTTACGTGGTTTTTGAATGTCACAATTTCCTAAAAAAATAAATTAAAGTCTTAACTAATAAAGTTTCTGTCAAAAAAATAAAAAGTACCTTTAAATTCGGGATGTTTTGCTACCTTATCGGCCTGAATAAACTTATCTAAAATCATGAGACTAATCACTTTTATTACTACACTATTATTGTGGACGTCATTTCTTTTTTCCCAATCTATGCATCCACCGGCTACTCCCGCTGCGGAAAGGCTTAAATCTGAGCAACAACGGATGTTGCTAGAAAAAAACTCTATCTTAAATCAGGTCCAATTTCGTTCTGTAGGACCGACCGTTTTTAGTGGTCGAGTAACAGATTTAGCGGTTGATCCTGCTGATCCTACCCACTTTTATGCCGCCTATGCTTCTGGTGGACTTTGGGAAACCAAAAGCAATGGGACTCGATTTTCCCCGCTGTTCGAAGAAGCTGCTACGATGACCATCGGTGATATTGCGGTCAATTGGTCAGAAAACATTATTTGGGTAGGTACTGGAGAAAATAACTCTAGCCGATCTTCTTATAGTGGGGTAGGGATGTATAAAAGTACGGACGGTGGAAAAACCTGGGCGTATTCTGGCTTACCCGAATCTCATCATATCGGTCGTATTACACTCCATCCTACCAATCCAGATATTCTTTGGGTGGCTGTCCTTGGACATTTGTATTCACCAAATAAAGAAAGGGGTGTTTATAAAACGATGGATGGTGGTAAGACCTGGGAACAAACCCTCTTTGTAGACGAAAATAGTGGAGCCATCGACCTGACCATCGATTCAGAAAATGCAGATATTCTCTATGCTGCTACCTGGCACCGCGAACGTCGAGCTTGGAATTTTGTGGAATCTGGGGAAGGATCCCTGATTCATAAATCTACCGATGGCGGGCAAACTTGGTCGGTGATCAG
Source organism: uncultured Saprospiraceae bacterium (assembly GCA_964645475.1). Taxonomy (GTDB): domain Bacteria; phylum Bacteroidota; class Bacteroidia; order Chitinophagales; family Saprospiraceae; genus JALZUU01. The sequence goes on from CAZYAC010000122.1 coordinate 10,306, forward strand.
CGGACCAAATAGTGGATTCCCGAATGGTGAAGGAGCAGGTCGTATCGGACTAGCACTCACTAAAACCAAAGCTGGAAAAACTCGAATCTACGCGATTATTGATAATTATTTTCGACGTCCAAAATCGGATAAAGAAAAAGCAAGCAAGGAACTAACCAAAGAACAATTTCGGGAAATGGATAGCGCTAGTTTTATGAAATTGGAAGAAAAGTCGCTGAAAAAATTTCTTAGGGATAATCGTTTTCCAAAAAAATATTCTGCGGACAAAGTTCGGAAGATGGTGGAATCGGGAAAAATTAAACCAATAGCATTAACGGAATATTTGGAAAATGCAAATTCTTTATTGTTTGATACCCCAGTCATCGGAGCGGAAGTATACGTGTCGGACGACGAAGGAAAGACTTGGAAGAAAACGCATGAAGGTTATTTAGATCGGGTTTATAATTCTTATGGATATTATTTTGGACAAATCCGCGTATCTCCTCGCAACGCCGATCATATTTATATTTATGGGGTTCCTATTTTACGGAGTCTAGATGGTGGCAAAACTTTTAAAAATATCAATGGTAGAAATGTTCACGTGGATCATCATGCGATGTGGGTCAGTCCTGATCGTGATGGACATCTGATTATTGGGAATGACGGTGGTGTCAATATTTCCTATGATAATGGAGATAGTTGGTATAAATGTAATTCACTACCAGTAGGCCAGTTTTACGCGATAGCGGTCGATAATGCCAAACCTTATAATATATATGGTGGATTACAAGACAACGGAGTTTGGGTGGGACCGAGTACCTATAAAAACAACGACGGCTGGCATAATAATGGAAAGTATCCTTATGATTTTTTATTGGGAGGTGATGGGATGCAAGTAGCCGTCGATCCGAGAGATAATAATATCGTTTATACGGGTTATCAATTTGGGTTTTATTTTCGGATTGACCGGTCTAAAGATGAACGTAAAATGATTCAACCACGTCACGAGCTTGGCGAACGACCCTTGCGCTTTAACTGGCAAACACCTATTCACCTTTCTGTTCACCAACCCGATATCTTATATCTAGGCTCTAATTTTGTGCACCGTTCTTTTAAGCAAGGAGACGATTTTGAAAAGATTTCTAAAGACCTGACCAAAGGTGGTCGTAAAGGCGATGTGGCTTATGGAACCATTACAGATATTCACGAATCTCCTCTACAATTTGGCTTGCTCTATGCGGGGACGGACGATGGTTTGATTCATGTTAGTCGAGATGCAGGATTTTCCTGGACAGATATTTCTCGTGGTTTACCAACCGATCTTTGGGTGACCACGGTAGCTGCTTCTGCGCACGACCTGGGTACGATCTATGCGACGCTCAATGGATATCGTTGGGATGATTTTACTGCTTATGTTTATCGTTCGACCGACTTTGGTAAAAACTGGCAACGCATTGGTTTGGATTTACCACTAGAACCTGTAAACGTCATCCGAGAAGATCCATCGAATAAAGATATAATTTATGTAGGAACCGATCATGGCCTCTATGTTTCACTCAATGGTGGGATTGATTTTATGCAAATGCGTAATGGAATTCCTGCGGTATCAGTACACGACCTAGTGATTCATCCTCGGGACCGTGACCTGATTGTTGGTACCCACGGTCGTAGTATATATGTTGGTTCGGTCAAAGAAGCACAACAGTTGGACGATGCCGTAATGAGCAAAGCGATCCATATTTTTGCGATGGATAAAGTTCGTTACAGCAGCCGATGGGGAAGTAAGGGAGGCTGGTTTTCGGATGATCGAATACCAGAAGAAAAGATTCCGATGTATACCCAAAAAGCGGGCAAAGTAACGGTTGCTATTGAAACGGAGAAAGGCGATCAATTGCAAAGTTTTTCTACAGAAGTGAAGAAAGGGTTGAATTATATAAACTATGACCTTTCGATTGGTAAAGGAAAAGAAAAGTCATACGAATCTTTTTTGAATAGTAAAAAGGAGGAGGAAATAGAAGTGAAGGCGGCAGATAATGGGATGGTCTTTTTACGAGCCGGAACTTACGTAGTGAAAGTGACGAAGGATGGCAAGACAGAATCGACTAAGCTGGAGGTGGAGTAGGGTTGGGAAGATTTTTATATGAATTGAAATGAGATTGTTCTAACCTAACAAAGCGGTGTGTCCAAGTGAAGGCACACAGCTTTGTTATTTTTTGGTCTACTACCGCGTATCAAATGATTCTTCAATAATCAAATTTACCCAGTTGTCAGCACTCACACCCATCATTAGAAAAGTATAATCTTCTTCTGGTAACAATACTGGAGCCGGGGTTACATCTCGAATATTTAAAACGACATTTTCCAAATTATAAAATTGAAACTGTCTTTCAGAGGTATAAGTACCAGATAATAAATTACGCTCAGAATCACTGACTACGTGAAAGAAAATAGCATTGTCTGCAACGCGTCCTTCTTGCCAATTAAAAATAGGAGACAGCTTGTCGTCTTGATTGATGGCTAAGAGTGCTGGATTAAACTCAGAAGGTAAATCATTATATTTTAATCGAATTGCATTGGAAATATGTAGCTGTTCATCTTTTATAAAACTTACCCGACACCAAATATTTTGATCATTCGCTGGTCGCGAAAAATATCTAAGAAATCCATTAAAGAGCGGTGCATCTGGTAAGGTTTTAATTTGATATTGCGATAGATCATCTGGATTTACTTCAATGGTTTCTGTTTCGAAATATAGAAATTCGGTGGCATTACCTTCTGGAT
>CAZYAC010000123.1:0-12910 GCA_964645475.1 uncultured Saprospiraceae bacterium
CATCTTACAAAGTTAAAATTCTGGGGCATTTATTTTTTATGCCTTGCCTAAATATGTCTTCAATCAGCTTGGTGGTTTGCATACGCCTACCAAAAGAGGTAAAGAGGCTATTGTTTATCAAGGTCGCAAAAAATCAAATAAAATTTACTTTTGTTCGATAAAACCACATTTAAAATAAAAGCTAATCAACAAAATATTATACCGATCTGCTGATTTTCACTTCAAAACACCAACAAAAGAACAGATTCAGTAAAAAAAATTCCTTCTCATGCAGCGAATCGGTTCTCTCAAGACTTATAGAAGTAACAACTTGATCAAAATGCTTATTTTTCTACTTTAATTACTTATAGGATCAATAAAAGAATAACTTATAACATTTGACTGTTTCTTTTGAGCCTACTCTTCGTTACTAAAATACTCATTATGCTAGGCATAAATCGCATTTTAGTGCCTTGATTAGACTCAAAATAACCGACTCAAACCTTTATAACTTATTTTTTAATCGATCCATAGATTCGTTAATTATATTTCAACAAATACTCAATTTTAATTTTAACATGAAAAAGATATACTTATTATTTCCACTTGTAATGCTCCTCCTACTTTCTGCTTGTCGGAAAGACATAGATATTATTGGTGAGACCATCACAACAACACCTCCTCCAATTTTCGAGAATTACAATCCTGAGGTAAAACCAGTGACCAGTTCGGTTAATGGACAAGTTCAAGATGTAAACAAAGAGCCAGTTGTCAATGCCACGGTTCGTTTGGGTAATCTTTCTACTCGGACCGATGAATATGGTTTATTCTCTTTTGATGGAGTTACCATGAATGAAGCAGGTACTTTTATTACCGTCACTCAACAGGGATTTTTAGATGGGAGTCGCCGCTTTTTTCCAAAAGAAGATATCTCCTCTAAAGTAGTTATCGAAATGATACCAGCAGATGTTCAATCTGTCTTCGACGCTGCTACTGGTGGAACTATCACCATTAATGGGACTACTGGTGTGGCTTTTCCTCCAAACAGTATTGCCAATGCCAATGGCGAAGTTTTCGAAGGTGAAGTTTTTGCTGCCTACACCTTTCTAAATCCAACCGCCAATACAACTGCGGATCGGATGCCTGGTAATTTGCAAGGAGTTCGTGCCGACTTAGAAGAGGTATCTCTACAAAGTTTCGGGATGATCAATGTTCAATTAGAAGATGCGAATGGTGCTCCGTTAAATATTTTGGATGGATCTACCGCCACCGTAACTGTAGCACTTCCTGCTTCTATTGCAACCAATGCACCTAACGAAATTCCACTTTGGTCTTTTAATGAACAATTTGGAATCTGGGTAGAAGAAGGTTCTGCCACAAAAATCAATGGAAATTATGTAGGAGAAGTTAGCCACTTTAGTTGGTGGAACTGCGATGCACCATTTCCTTTAATTGAATTGGATGTTACACTAGTAGATGAAAATGACAATCCAGTGTCTAACCATATTGTAGCACTTGGTTTCGGTACGGATAGTATCGCCTGTTACTATTCTTACACCAATGATGATGGGTTTACCAGTGGAAAGGTACCTGCTGACGAAACCCTAATATTACAAATCCGTGGCCTCTGTGGCGAAATTATTTATTCTACGACCATTGGGCCATTTTCGGAAGATACTTCTTTAGGCAATATAACCATCGATGATTCTAACGTTAATAATACAGAAATAACAGGCACCCTGGTAGATTGTAATGGCAATCTTGTCACCAATGGTGGAGTTATCGTAGAAGTCGGTGACCTTGAATATATAACGCAAGTAGACAATGGTACTTTTAACTTCTTTATTTCTACCTGTGATGGAGCGACAGATTTATCAGTGATTGGATTGGACTTTGATGCGCTCTTAGAAAGTGATCCGGTAGTTGGAATGGTAGGAACAGTCGTTAATACTGGTGCGATTGAAGTTTGTGATAATCCGATTACAGAAAGTATTTTGACCATAACGATTGATGGTATTACCTACAATTACTTTGGAGATGGATTAAGAGGAAATATCAATACAAACAATATTTCTGTTACTTATACACCTGTGGATTCAACGGGACAAGAAACATTTATTTCTCTTGTAGCGAATGGTATAACGGCTGGTAATTATGATGACAACAATAATTGTTTTATGTATGATTTCCAAGCACCTTTTGATTTACAAGGTCAGAATCCAAACCTAGGACTAATTTTTACTACTTTTAACATTACGGAAATCACTCCTGACATCGTGGGTAGTTTTAGTGGAGAAGCAGTAAATGTAGTTGGAATAGTAGCTGATACGGTTGATGTCTCAGGTAATTTTACTATTATCCAATAATAAAGGAACTACTCCTCACCCTTTCCGGTGGGGAGTTTATTATAAAGCTAAACTTTAGAAAACCAAAACTCTTTAAATTATCTAATGTTGACGGAAATACAACTAATTAAAAATTGCCAACAAGGCATTAAATCCAGCCAGTATGAACTGGTTAAAAGGTACGCGGGGAAGCTGCTTTCGGTAGCTCGTCGGTATGTCCCAGACCAAGCTACGGCGAAGGATATTTTGCAGGAATCTTTGATTCGTATTTTCGCCAACATTGATAATTACCAATTCACTGGATCATTTGAAGGATGGATGCGGACTATTACGGTACGTTGTGCATTAGCACATCTTCGAAAAGCTCATCGAGCCTATGAGGTAGAATTGAATCCTATCAATAGTGATCCGAGAGTTGATCCGTCTGTATTTAATTCAATGGGAATGGAGGAATTGATTGGCTTAATTCAGCAACTACCTGACGGTTTTAGATCTGTTTTCAACCTCAGAGAAATCGAAGGACATAGTCATGCAGAGATTGCTGAATTTTTAGGAATTACTGAAAGTACTTCTCGTTCTCAATTGACCCGTGCAAAAAAAATATTAGGAAAACTTTGGCTGAAAGAACAGTCTATAAATTCTGTCACCACCCTCAAAATAAGATCATGAATAAAAATATACGAAATCATCAATCCGCTTTGGATATCAACGAAATCTGGGCCGCTATCGAGCCTCAGGTGGATATCATCAATGCTCAGCGAAAAAAACGTAAGCCAGCATTTATCTATTGGTTGACCGGCGCTGTTTTGCTAATTGGGCTTGTCTCTACAGGATTCTTCCTGTTCGGTGAGAATATCCAGAATAGTGGAACTTCCAACGAACAATTTCCAAAGCAAAATCATTCTTTAGCAACCCCTACTGTAGCTGCTGAAAAAACGAACGAAGTTGTAAACCAAGAGGCCATCATCTCTAAGACCGAAATCGTTGAGCCAAAACAGGTGACTACCGCTTCGGTTGCAAATACCGTTAACGAAGAAAATAGGAAGGTGGAACAAAAGGCAATTACCTTAGAAAATAAGCCGGAAATAATTTTACCCACAGCTTCTCCAACAACCAAGAGCATGTCTGTTGTTAGAGATGAGGTTATTTCAACTAACCAGCCTTCTACTACGGTTCAACCTATAGAGAAAGTCAATCCAGTTAGCCCTATTCTAGCCTCAAAAAGTATCATGACTTCTTTAACAGAATTGCCTATCAGAAATGTCGGTTTGAAAGCTCCAACTACAGATTTACCGGAACTTGATTTTTCTATAAAAAATAATAAAAGTCAATTACCCTTACCATTATACGTAGAGCGACCAACTTTTTCTATCGAATTTCAATCTGGTATAAGTGCTACTATACGAACCTTGAGCTCAACAGGAGGCCGAGAGTTGGATACCCTTCTCAATCTTAGAAATACCTTTGAGCAATCGTTAGAAGCACTTCACGCCAATTTGTTGGTAAACGCTCATTTTCCTTCTGGGTTTTATGTTTCTTCCGGTGTCGCTTTTACCCAAATATCAGAAGTATACAATAATAATAGCACCCAATCTGAAATCATTATTGATCCAATGGGTATTCAAAAAAGAATTATTAATCTCACTGGAGATACGGTCGATGTGATTGGACCGGTAGAAACTACCGTTACCACCACTTTTACAAAAAAATACTATAACACTTACCGCCTTATTGATATTCCAGTTTTCGTAGGTTACCAATATGACTTTGGAGATTGGAAAACGGATTTTTCACTTGGTGTTTTTGCTAATATATTATTGGCTACGGATGGTCGTATTCCAAATACACCGACTACAGATCTTGATCTCAGCACCAACGGCGATGATATTTACAGAAGTCGAGTAGATTATAGTTTGCAGTTTGGGATCGGAGTTAGCAGAAGTTTGACAGATAAATTATCCCTACGCGTAAATCCAATGTTTAGATATTATTCCAAAAACTTCATAAAAGAAGATGTTGGTTTATCGCAACGATATTTATTGTTTGGTGGAACGATTGGACTAAGAATGGATTTATAAAAGTGGTAAGCAATAAGTAATAAGCCCTCTCCATTCGCAAATAATATGCGAATGGAGAGGGCTTATTACTTACAACTTAAGGCTAATAGCTCTATTACATTGACAAACTATAGATTAGACTTTATTTTATTTCTATAAAAGGTAAAACAGTTCCTGCGGCAAAGACATCGGATCCTCTAGGCACTTCTAAAAAGGCATTAGCCTCCACCAGATTGGCAAGATCTCCGCTACCATTTCCTTCCATAGGCGTAGCTAATAATTCTCCAGTATTATTCATGTTAATTTTCACTTGCGCAAAATAGGTTAAGTCTGGTTTAAAGTAAATCGGTGCAGTCAGAATTGCGTGTTTCGGTTCCGGTTGAGCCAGACCTATTGATTTCTGCAACCACGGTATAAAATAAACCTGAGCACACATAAAGGAAGAAACAGGATTGCCGGGAAAAGCAAAAACAGTAGCACCTTCTGGATATTGTCCAAACCAAAATGGCTTACCCGGTCGCTGTTTAATTTTATGAAAAAGTTTTTGGACACCTAACTGATTCATTGCCTCTGGCAGAAAATCAAACTTCCCTTTGGATACACCTCCACTCAATAGGACTGCATCATATTCATTTAGAATAATTTTTAGCATTTTCTTGATCTCTTCTAAATCGTCATTCAGGTGTTGATAATCTGCGGTTATCCCAAAGGATTGGCATCCGGCTTGCAATTGAAAAACATTAGATTTACGAATTTGGTGTGGCAGTGGTTGAGTATTCACGTCTACCAATTCATCACCTGTGGAAATAATCATCACCTTGGGTAATTTACTAACGCTTAATTGGTCTTTGCCAATCGTCGCAGCGATGCCAATAGCGGCAGCGTTAATTTGATATCCGGGCCGGAGAAGCTCACTTCCTTGAGGTCGATCACTACCCTGTCGATGAACATTTTGTCCGTCGCGAATAGCCTCTACTTTTACCAAGGCATACTCATCTTCAATTTGTAGATCTTCGTAACGAATAATCGTATCTGCTCCAGTTGGCAAAATAGCGCCTGTCATAATTTCCACGCAAGTATTCGAATCCGATAAATGCATTTGTGGTTGTCCGGCAGCACCTACTGCAAATATTTTAAATCTTCGATTACCCGCTGCGAAGTCTGCGAAACGAATAGCGATACCATCCATCGTTACTCGATTGAATGGAGGAAAATCTCGATCAGCAATCAAGGTATCTTGTAGGACACGCCCAATGGCATCCATCAGAAATACGGTTTCTGTTCCGAAGTTCGGAACGCTATTAAAAACCAAGGTACGTGCTTCTTCGACAGTGATCATTTAGGTCAGTTTTATTAGAGTATTCTAAGGAAAAAATTGAAATATAACAAAAAGCCACGTATCAATTAAGATACGCGGCTTTATATTAGACTTTATTCTACAAGAAATATAGTTTTCTATCCCATGACATTCACACAATTCAAATCTTCAAACGCCGTTTTCAAACGGGTAACAAAAGATTGTTCGCCAGCGCGTAACCATTTTCTTGGATCGTAATTTTTCTTGTTTGGAACATCATCACCGTCTGGGTTACCTATCTGAGCCTGTAGGTAATCTCTTTTCTCTGCCTCATAATTTCGAACTCCATTCCAGAATGCCCATTGCATATCTGTATCAATATTCATTTTCACGGCTCCATATTCGATGGCTTCGCGAATCTCTTCTCGGCTAGAACCACTACCTCCGTGGAAAACGAAATTGATCGGTTGTGGTTCCGTTTTAAATTTCTCCATTACAAAATCCTGTGAATTTTTCAGGATTACAGGACGCAGTTCAACGTTACCCGGCTTATAAACGCCGTGTACATTTCCAAAAGCGGCTGCTACCGTAAAACGTTCACTAATTTTCTTTAATTCCTCATAAGCATATGCTACCTCTTCCGGTTGGGTGTATAATCGAGAACTATCAATATCCGTATTATCAACTCCATCTTCTTCTCCTCCCGTTACTCCTAATTCTATTTCTAGCGTCATTCCAATCTTATCCATCCGCTTGAGATACTTAGCACAAATCTCAATATTTTCTTCGAGTGGTTCTTCTGATAAATCTAACATGTGAGAACTGTACAAGGGATACCCTCGAGTGGCATAAAACTTCTCTCCTGCATCTAATAATCCATCAATCCATGGTAATAATTTTTTGGCGCAGTGATCCGTATGTAAAATGACAGGAACACCATAAGCCTTGGCCATCGTGTGTACGTGCATAGCACCAGAGATTCCACCAAGAATGGACGCTTGCTGGTTTTCGTTGGATAAACCTTTTCCAGCAAAGAAAGAGGCACCACCGTTAGAAAACTGAATAATAACTGGAGAATTAAGATCACGAGCAGTTTCTAATACTGCGTTAACGGAATTCGTACCAACCACATTAACGGCAGGTAAAGCAAAGTTTTTTTCGTTCGCGTAGTTGAGGAGTTCTGTAGCTTCATCTCCATATAAAACACCAGGACGAAATTGGGTAGCTGTGGACATAATTTTTAGATTAGTGAGATAATAAATTTTTGCTAGTTGGCTGTTGGCTGATTAGCCAGTTGGCTTTCTTTTATCGGAATTAACTTACACGATAGAAGGAAGCCAACTAGCTAAGAGCTAACAAGTCAATTGCTATCTTAAATAATTTCTTTTTCGGTCAAATATCTTTCAGCATCAAGGGCAGCCATGCAACCGGTACCAGCAGCGGTTACAGCTTGTCGATAAACCTTATCAGCAGCGTCACCGCTGGCAAATACTCCTTCGACGTTAGTGTGGGAAGTTCCAGGAACAACGGAAAGGTATCCGGTTTCGTCCATATCCAACCAAGTTTTAAAAATATCTGTATTTGGCTTATGGCCAATAGCCACAAAGAAACCTTTAACTGGAAGTTCGGAGGTTTCTTGCGTTTTATTATTAATGACTTTTACGCCGGTAACTTCCTCTTCTCCAAGAATCTCAACGGTTTCTGTATTCCAGTGTATTTCTATATTTTCTGCTTTTATTACGCGATCCTGCATGATTTTAGAAGCGCGCATTTCATCTCTTCGAACTAGCAGGTGCACCTTTGGGCAAAGCTTAGCTAAATAAGAAGCCTCTTCTGCAGCAGTATCTCCACCACCAACAACAGCCACTTCCAATCCTTTATAGAAAAAGCCGTCACAGACTGCACAGGCTGAGACTCCTTTATTCATTAACTTTTGTTCAGAAGGAATACCAAGCCATTTTGCACTTGCGCCAGTAGAAATAATCACTGAATCAGCGTGAATTTCTTCCCCTTTCTCCGTCCAAACTTTGTGAACTGGACCAGAAAAATCTACTTTATCAATTAATTGATAGCGAATATCTGTATTGAAGCGTTCCGCTTGAGCGCGAAATTCATCCATCATTTTGGGTCCCATTACTCCTTCCGGGTAACCAGGATAGTTTTCTACGTCGGTAGTAATCATTAATTGTCCACCGGGTTCCATCCCTGTGAAAAGGAGCGGTTTCATGTTTGCGCGTGCTGCATAGATCGCAGCAGTGTAGCCTGCTGGTCCAGATCCAATAATTAGGCAATTTACGTGTTCAGCCATTTTAGGTTAAAATATTAAATGTTATTGAAAGAGACCGCAAAAGTAAGCAGAACAAAGGGAATTCACATATTACTGAGCCAATTATTTCGTTAAATACTACATAAGCAGTTGAATTCAGCGAACTGATTGAGGTAGAACTTTGTTTTTACTGTACGATCTTTGTATATTTAGTGTATAAGACTTTAACAAAAACAAATTTAAAAATGTTGTTACCCATCTATCCTATCAGTTTTACGGTCTGCCTAGTGGCTCTTATTTCATGGTTTTATTTTAAAAATAATGCTGTGCTTAGCAAAGCTATTGGTATTGGATTCTTTGGAGGTTTGGCTGCCTATTTAGTCAGTATTTTTCTAGCTGACGCGGAAATCAGTTATAAATTGATGATCATTGCTCGTGATTTGGCGATAATCGGGGGTGTAGGATACTTTTTTGGGATGATCGCGAAGAACAAACTGGTATTCTTTGCTTTTCTTGCCTTATTATACGGTGCTTTACAATATAAGTTTAATGATGTTTTGGAAAATACTTTTTCTAATGATAAAACTGAATCACCTATCATCCATATTGGAACTGGTGGGGTTGGAATTTCAAATGGAGATCAAAAGAACGATCATATTGAATTATTGGTTGAACTAAAGCCCAATTCCAAGATAGAAAGCTTAAAAGAATTCGCTGATATATATGGATTGCAATTGAAACCTGCTTTTTCACCTGCAAACAAGGAAATAACGGACTTGGATGATTACATAACTGTTGATATTCCAGATAACCAAAAGGGACATACAACTGATATTATTTCTTTATTGGGAATGCAGCCGGCCGTAGAATGGATAGAACAAAATGATGTCTACCAGCTCGACGTTATGGAAACCATTCCCCAAAAACGAGCTCCTAGAGATCTTAAAAAGTTTGGCCTAAACGATCCAAATCTAAAAGACCTTTGGGGTTTTCAGGAAATGCAGATTGATGCACTATATGCTTATCTAAAAAAGAATAAAGTAAAGCCCAAAGAAAAAGCCAATATTTTCATTCTAGATACGGGTGTAGATGCTCAGCATGAAGATATTAAAGGCAATTATAAATCCTTTAATAAACGCGACGACAAGGATCCAATGGGACACGGTACGCACTGTGCTGGAATTGCCGCAGCAGTTTCTAATAATGGAATTGGTGTTGCTTCTTTCTCCCAAAACAATGAGTTTGTTGAGGTGACTAGTATCAAAGTTCTTGGCTCGCATGGAGGCGGTACTCAGCAAGGTATTCTAAAAGGAATTATCAAAGCTGCCGATAATGGAGCGGATGTTATTTCGATGTCTCTTGGTGGTCGTACGGGTGATAAAGGTCAAAAGGCTTACCAAGAAGCCATTGAATACGCTAATAAAAAAGGAGCGATCGTTATTGCCGCTGCTGGAAATAGTAATGATAATGCTAAATTTTATTCTCCAGCGAATGCTCCTGGTGCTATTACCGTGACAGCCTTAGACCCAGACTTAAACAGAGCAGTATTTTCTAATTATATTCAAGAAGTAGATTATGGAATTGCTGCGCCAGGGGTAAACATTTATTCTACTATTCCAGGAAATAAATATGCTTCATTTAATGGTACTTCTATGGCAACACCTTATGTAGCGGGTTTAGTTGGATTAATGAAGAGTATTCGACCTGATTTGACAACCAAACAAGCCCACGATATTTTGAATAAAACAGGTGCTAAAACTGGAAACACCAAAGAAACGGGTCCTTTTATTCAGCCGGCTAAAGCGGTGAAGGCAGTCGTTGAAATGAAATAATATGCTAAATAGCTTTTGGCCATTTGCTTTTTGCTTTCTTTAATCGCGTTTGATGGGGCGAATATTAGAAACCAACAGCCATAAATAAATACCACTTTTACAAAAAAAATTGAAATATATTATACCATATAAAAAACTAATTCTCCTAACGACATTGGTCGTTGGGAGTTTTTATATTGGAATGAGTAATACACTCCTACCCTCCAACTCGTCTGAATATGAAGTTTCTATTCCAAAACCAGATAGTGTAACCGTTTATCTTTTTTTTAGAATTGATTGTAAAATTTGTGAATATTATACTAGAGATTTAGAAAAACTATATGAGCAATATAAAGAAGATAATGTAACCTTTGTAGCGGTTTTCCCGAATTTTATGGATAAACCACCAGCGATCGAACGCTATCGAGAAAAATTCGGTTTGCCTTTTGGTGCTAAAACAGATTATTATAAAAAGTTAACCAAAAAATTTAAGGCTACCGTTACTCCAGAAGTTGTAGTTTATAACGAAAAAAAAGAAACAATCATCTACCAAGGCCGAATTGATAATACCTATTATCGACTTGGTCGCAAGCGTAGCGTTACTACTTCTTCAGAATTGGCTACTGTTTTAGAAAACCATATAAATGGGGAAACGATTCAAATTGCATTTACCAAGGCGATAGGATGTTTTATTCAGTAACGGTTTTGTAGTCTCTACACAACCATTACCGTACCTTCTCCAATCGTTCTTTTAAATCCTCGAAGTTGGCATACCCACTGGCGAGTAAATGAAGATCATTCCCTTTTCGCACTACCACCGATGGATAGCCCCGAATGCCCCACTCCCGATTTAGAATAAAATCTTTTTGTGTTAATTCTTTTGCCTGAGGTGAATTAAAAAATTCTTTAAAGGTAGGATAATCAATATCCAACTTTTCACAAATAATCTGATAGAATTCCACCTGATTAGGATCATTATTCTTTACATAAAAATAGTGTTGTACTAACTCATAGAAAGACAAAGTCTTTTCAGGACTCAATTCACGTACGGTTACTACCGCTCGGCAAGCAGGTTCTGTATCATAATTAAATGCTTCTTTTTCAAACAATTCCATACCAAACGGCTGACCGCTTCGCTTATTAACCTCTTCCCAATGATGTTTTAAAAAGTTTTTAAACTCTTCGTTCCAAGCATCTCCTCCACCTGGTCGTAATCCTCCCATAACTAAACGAAATGGTACACCAATAGATTTACCATATCTTTTCAATGCATTTAGATGTGGAGAAATACCCCAACACCAACTACACATAGGATCTCCTATATAAATGATTTCCGTTTCTCCGTCGAATTGAATCTCTTGTTCTGAAGTTCCCGAAAAATCTGGAATTTCACATAATCCTGTTAAAGGATCACAGTTAATTTGAATATCTGGTTCTGTCATTTTTTGTGCATTTGTAAAGAACGAAAAGGAAGTCATTATTAATAATAGGAAAGTTAACTTCATTACTTTATTGTTTCTCTTCCAACATCTTTTGGATACCCCTTGTTTAAAATTAATCGTCGTTTTTACTACATTTGAGATAATTAATGAATTTGTTTAATTTTTTTTAAATCAGTTAATTATGTCACCCATCATTAGAAATGTCCTTGCCGTTGTTCTTGGTTGGTTGGGCGGAAGTGCCGTCAATATGGGACTGATCCAAACCGGACATAGTATTTATCCACTTGTTGGAGTTGATCCAACCGATATGACAGCTTTGGCCGAAGTGATGCCAACCCTTGATCCTGAATATTTTATCTTCCCATTTTTAGGTCATGCATTGGGGACTTTCGTTGGTGCTATCATTGCAGGATTAATTGCAGCCACTCATAAAATGAAATTCTCTCTTGCAGTAGGTGTGCTCTTTTTACTAGGTGGTCTGGTGGTCAATTATATGCTGCCCGGTCCAATCTGGTTTACAATTCTGGATTTGTTGGTCGCTTATCTACCGATGGCTTGGTTAGGTGGTCAAATAGCGTTAAAACTAACAGAGAAGAAATAGGAGCAAAATTAACAAAGACTCCACTCAACCTTTAAGTTTTCTAAAAAAAATCTAGAAAATTTATGGAATTTCCACCTCTCAAGCATCTAAGTATAGACTAGTAAGCAATCGGTCCTATTTTCCGATTTGTCGCAAAGACGTTTGTGAAAAAATTATTAGTTTTCTCTCCTTGGGGGTCGTGTTCTGCGGCCCGGTCTGGATGGCCACTGCTTTGCCTCCTCTCAAAGCATTGGCTAGGAGCGAGACTTTGGGCCTCGCGCAGGGGGTGGGAAAACAAACCCGCCCTGCGGGTTTGCTATGCTCTTGGATCCCTTTTACCCTCTTTATCTTCAAAACCATATCTCGTCTTTTCCTAAACCATGAATTCTTCCACTATTCGTCTTTTTAGTGATAAAATACAAATCGTTTGCCCTCTACCTATCAATTTTTTATTTATTTTCACGCAAAATAAATAAACACAAAATTATAATGTATCAACATCTTCTTGCTCCTCTAGACCTTGGCTTCACCACTTTAAAAAACCGGGTCCTCATGGGTTCCATGCATACAAATCTGGAAGAGATTCCAGGTGGACTCGAGCGGGCAGCTGTCTTTTATGCCGAACGAGCACGTGGCCAAGTTGGATTAATTGTTACTGGAGGAATCGCTCCCAACCGAGCAGGAGCAGTTGCACAGCATGCTTCACTAATGCAAAGTCCTGAACACGCCAAAGCCCATCAAGGAATTACGAAAGCGGTACATGATGAAGGAGGAAAAATTTGTATGCAAATACTCCATGCTGGTCGGTATGCTTATCATGAGGAAAGTGTTTCGGCTTCTGCCATTCGATCACCCATCAACAAGACAACTCCTCGGGCATTAAAGACGGAAGAAGTATGGCAAACAATTGACGATTACGTAAATTCGGCAGCTCTTGCAAAAGAAGCAGGCTACGACGGAGTAGAAATAATGGGATCAGAAGGGTATTTAATTAATCAGTTTATTGTTAAACGTACTAATCATCGTACAGATGAATTTGGAGGCAGTTACGAAAATCGAATTAAATTACCGATTGAAATTGTAAAAAGGACTCGACAAAAAGTTGGTGAAAATTTCATCATCATTTTCCGATT
>CAZYAC010000124.1:0-4744 GCA_964645475.1 uncultured Saprospiraceae bacterium
TTTTTTTACAATAAAATGAGGGATATTATCATTTACACGACGTCCAGCAGCGATTACTTGTGGGTCTACACCTAATTGCTTGGCTTTATGCATTAGGTAGAATGGATCGACACTGATACAGTGCCCTCCTACCAATCCTGGGTGATACTTATGAAAGTTCCATTTCGTTCCGGCCGCTGCCAGTACCGCTTTCGTGTCGATGTTCATCTTATCGAAAATCATACTCAGTTCATTCATCAAAGAAATGTTGATATCTCGCTGAGTATTTTCGATTACTTTAGCAGCTTCTGCGACTTTAATAGATTCTGCTTTGTGAATACCCGCTTTAATGATATGGTTGTAAACAGCACTAATTTCTTGTAGCGCTTCGCCATCGTTCCCAGCAACAACTTTTAAAATAGTAGTAAGCGTCCGTACTTTGTCGCCAGGTACAATTCGCTCTGGCGAGTACCCATATTTAAAATCAGTTCCTGCTTTTAAATTGGATATTTTCTCTACAATCGGAATACAATCTTCTTCTGTACAACCAGGATAGACCGTGCTTTCAAAAACTACGTAGTTTCCTTTTTTAATAACCTGGCCAACGGTTTGGGACGCTCCAAGGAGAGGGCTAAGATCCGGAACTTGGTGCTCATCAATGTCTGTTGGAACGGCAACGATATAAAAATGTGCTTCTTTCAATACCTCTAAATCATCTGTAAATTGAATACTTTTATTTTCAAAAGCACCGTTATCAAGTTCTTTGGATGGGTCAATGCCATTTTGCATTTGTTTTATCCGCTCGCTATTAATATCAAAACCAATGACATCAAATTCTTTGGCAAATTCTAATGCAATAGGTAGCCCCACATAACCTAAACCGATAACACCGATTTTCTTTTTTCTTTCTAAAAGCGTCTTATACATATTTGTGACTACTTATTCTTTTAAACCTAAAAATCTAAATTTCGATTTGCAAAATTCAGACGAATACCTCCACCAAAGTAACTGGTGGTTAAATCTAGAACATCCTGTTCAGAGTTTTTCTTTCGGTAAAAATAGTGAAAATCAAGGTTTAGATTATGTCGTAGTTCGTAGCTAATATCTAACCCGCCGATAATCGTTTTAGTACTTATACCTTGGCCATTTTCATTGTTAAAATCCATTACCCGGCTTTCATGTGATTTCAATAAATCTCCTCCCCAATTTTCTTGATCAGGATCTTCACCATAAATAGCATAAATCAACCTAGGTTTAATGAGCCATTTTTTACCAGCCTGGTAACGGAGGCGAAAAATGATTTCTTTAAAGTTGGCTCCCAAAGGATGCGCGAGCGGCTGATTGTAATGGGTATAGCTGGCTGAACTATCCCGATGCGTATAAGTATAGGGTCGGGCGGAGTTATACTCAATTTGTCCATCAAGATGGTCTATACCCAACATATCAATATATTTAACACCCAACTGAATGCCGTATTTATTAGCCCACCATCCGCGACGTTCAATGAACAATTCATCGAATTTAAATTCATCTAGCATTAGTTGGCCATATAGTTGAAATCTGTTGAAAAGGTTCCATTTAAAGTCTAAACCTACGAATGCATTATCAGCACTTCCTAAAGCCTGCTCAATGGTACGATATAAGATAATTGGGTTAAGGTATTGAAGTTCAAAATTGTTGTTCCGATTAAATATGACTGCCTCAAAGATGCCAATATTCAAATTTTTAGTTAGGTTATAACTAAGATGATGCATAGCAGTATATTTTTTAGGAATAAGTGCATTTCCTGGCAAATCGCGAGCTCCAACAGAATTAAGCTCAGCAAATAAGGTCTGGTAATGAAATTTCCAAACTCTTGCGTTTAGTTTTAAATAAAAATAATTATTCCCAAAATCTGACAAAAACATCGAACGGTAACCATCTCCAATAAAATTACGACCATGTCCCAACTGTGCGTACACATGTTTTGAGATATTAAATCCTACATATCCTTGAGCCAGCAAAAAGTCTTGTGCATCCTCAAGGTCAATTATCTGGCTCTCATAACTTTTATAAAGTCCAGCTCCTGGCACTGCTCTATCTTCCGCAATCTGATCCCGCACATAATCTGCAAACCTCGCCTGTGATTCTAAAATACTGGTATAAAAAAATACTTTATTGTCAATTCCACCTCGGATAGTAATTCCACGCTGATTCAAAAATAAGAAATCATCATCTTTCGCAGCATAAGCCTTTCCATTAATGATTGGATTAACCCGGATATAAAAATTCTCACGATCCAGCTCCCAGAGGTTGGCAGGAGTTTTATAGAAATGCTTTAGTAATGGCTTTTTACTCATGAATAAATAGGGACTTTCTCCTGCTTCGTTTACCGTTTCATCAACAATCGTGTAAAAAGTCTGGCTACTGTCTGTGTAAACCTTTTGGGTTATTGTCTTCTTTGGGTTTGATACTGCGCCAGAAAAAGCTTCGTTATTATCTCGATAGATATAGAACAAATCTCGGCGATCTTTGACACTAATAATTGCCCTTGCTGTATCCACCTTCAACGCGAAATTAACAACATCCTCTCTTAAATGATATTTAAGAGAAGAATGAAAATCAGGTTCCAAGTCTGTTTTTATCTCTAGCCGATCCATAATGTGGTATGCTTCGTTTCCTAATGGCAGTCCTGTTTTCTGGCCAAATAGGTAGCAAGATATATTGAGTAGACATAAAAGTAGGAGTACTCTCATTTAATTATTTTTTTTTGAAATCAACCTTTTGATAATTTAAGTATATTCCAACTGACCGTAAGGGGAATGTCTCTTCACAAAAACTCAACAAATTCGTCTTTAATCTATATTTCGAATTCGCAAATGGATTTTGAGAAAAAAATAAATAAAGAACAAAGTTACTTATTCCTAGTATTATTTGAGTTGTCTTTGCTATTTCAAAATAAATAGGGAACTTTGCGGACTAAAATTTTAAACTTATGACAAAAGAATCCAGAACTAGGAGTATTCTAAAAGCGATTTCTTGGAGAGTCATCGCGAGTGCTACTACTTTTACATTAGCCTATTTGATATTTAGTGGTAGTGAATGTGACGATGTACTTGAAAAATCTTCTATGGTGGCCATTGCTGAGTCACTCATCAAATTGGTTATTTATTACTTTCATGAAAGAGCCTGGCAAATGGCTCCACGAGGAACCGTCAGAAAAATTATTGGGAAGGGAGAGGATATTGAGGAATAATTCTTATATCTTATCATCATTAAACGACATTTAATTTGGAAAATCACATACATCCAATCTTTGACAGATTACTTACCCAGCAGGATCGAGAACAACGTTTACAACAAAATAGTAAAGTACTATGGCTTACTGGTTTATCTGGTAGTGGAAAAAGCACTATCGCTGAGGCTTTAGAACGTAAATTGTATAACAGTGGATATTTTGCACAAGTGCTGGATGGAGATAATATTCGTTCCGGAATCAACAGTAATCTCGGATTTTCGCTAGAAGATCGGCAGGAAAATATTCGCCGAATTGCCGAAATTGCTAAATTATACCTTAATAGCGGTATAATTACGCTAAACTCTTTCATCAGTCCTACCGTAGAAATTCGTAATTTTGCCAAAGAAATCATTGGAGCTGAAAATTTTATCGAAATTTATATCAACGCACCAATAGAAGTTTGTGAGCAAAGAGACGTCAAAGGTCTTTACCAAAAAGCTCGCAAAGGTATCATTAAAGGTTTTACTGGTATCGATTCCCCTTACGAACCTCCTATAAACCCAGCCATCGAAATCAGAACCGATCAACTATCTCTAGAAGAGAGTGTTGAACAAATTTTTAATTACATCAATCCCGTTTTAAAATATAAAAAATAATGGATTATCAACTTAATCACCTCAGAGAATTGGAATCTGAGTCCATCTTTATTCTTAGAGAAGTCGCTGCCCAATTTGAAAACCCTGTACTTATGTTTTCAGGAGGGAAAGATTCTATTTTAATGGTCTACTTGGCTCAAAAAGCCTTTTATCCTGGTAAAATTCCCTTTCCACTTCTACATATTGACACGGGTCATAATTTTGACGAAACCATTGCTTACCGCGATGCACTTGTTAAGAAAGTGGGTGCTCGACTTGTAGTAGGATCCGTACAGGAAGCCATCGACAAAGGAATGGTTGTTGAGGAAAAAGGTGTTAATGCTAGCCGTAATGGTCTACAAACAGTGGCTTTATTGGAAGCACTTGAAAAAGGAAAATACGATGCAGCCCTTGGTGGTGCACGTCGGGACGAAGAGAAGGCTCGTGCTAAAGAACGGTTCTTTTCACACCGTGACGAATTCGGCCAATGGGATCCTAAAAACCAACGTCCTGAATTATGGAATCTTTTTAATGCTAAAAAGCAATTTGGTGAACATTTTCGAGTTTTCCCCATCAGTAACTGGACCGAATTAGATGTTTGGCAATATCTGGCCATGGAAAAAGTAGAACTACCTAGTTTATACTTCGCACACAAAAGAAAAGTTTTTGAACGTGATGGCGTACTACTGGCCGACTGTGATTATATTGAAAAGAAACCAGGCGAAGTAGTCAAGGAAATGATGGTCCGCTGTCGTACCATTGGAGATATGACTTGTACTGGTGTTTGGCCTTCTAAGGCTGCTACCACTGACGATATCATCGAAGAAGTCGCTACTACTCGAATGACAGAACGTGGAGGTCGTACCGATGATAAACGAAGTGAAACCGCAATGGAAGACCGAAAGAAAAAAGG
>CAZYAC010000124.1:4844-12756 GCA_964645475.1 uncultured Saprospiraceae bacterium
ATGGATTACCAATCATCAGAATTATGTCGCTTTACCACTGCTGGAAGCGTGGACGACGGAAAAAGTACCCTTATCGGTCGTATGCTTTACGATTCTAAATCAATCTTTCAGGATCAGATGGAACAGATCGAAGCCAGTAGCCTTAGACGAGGTGAAAGTGAAGTAAATCTGGCTTTACTAACGGACGGTCTTAAATCAGAGCGAGAACAGGGTATAACCATTGACGTGGCTTACCGTTATTTTGCGACTCCTAAAAGAAAATTTATTATCGCCGATACACCGGGTCATATTCAATATACTAGAAATATGGTGACGGGTGCTTCCACCGCTAACGTTGCGCTTGTTCTTGTGGACGCCCGTAACGGAGTGGTCGAGCAGACACGCCGACACGCGATTATCGCTTCTCTTTTACAAATTCCACATCTAGTTGTTTGTATCAATAAAATGGACTTAGTGGATTATAATGAGGAGGCTTACGAAAAAATTAAAGAAGATTTTGAAAAATTCGCAGCTAAGCTGGATGTAAAAGATGTTCACTTTATTCCAATTTCTGCTCTTAAAGGTGACAACGTAGTACACCGTTCGGAAAGAATGGAATGGTACGATGGTTCTACCCTCATGTACTATTTGGAGAATGTACACATTGCTAGTGATTACAACTTTATCGATTCCCGATTTCCGGTGCAATACGTAGTACGTCCTAACACGGATGAACATCATGATTACCGAGGATACGCAGGAAGAATTGCGGGTGGAATTATGAAAAAAGGAGATGAGGTAATCGTACTACCTTCTGGTTTTACTTCTAAAATTAAGAAGATTGATAGTTTTGATGGAGAATTACAAGAAGCATTCCCTCCTATGTCTGTAACGGTTTTACTGGAAGATGATATTGACATTAGTCGAGGAGACATGATTGTGCGGGTAAATAACCAACCGGAAATTACACAAGATATTGATGTAATGATTAGCTGGTTTAATGATCGACCACTGATGCCACGTGGTAAATATACCATCATGCATACTACTCAGGAAGCGCGTTGTATGATTAAGGAAGTAAAATATCGTTTGGATATTAACACCTTACACCGAGATTTGGAAAATAAAGAAATCAAGATGAATGATATCGCTCGGGTTACGTTACGAACTACAAAGCCTCTTTTTGTCGATGCTTATCGCAAAAATAGAATTACAGGAAGTATTATTTTGGTAGACGAAGGTACCAACGAAACAGTTGGTGCAGGAATGATAATTTAATACCGAAATAATTCTATCATAAAAAAGGTTGGAAGCGTGCCTGAATTTTACTAAAAATTCGGGCACACTTCTTTTATGACAAGATAGTTATACTAGTATTAAGGCAAAGCGCCTCTTCTCTTTGAAATTATTGTAGAATAATCTCTTTCTCCTCAACCATCTTACGGATATTGATCAACGCATAACGCATTCTACCCAAAGCCGTATTGATGCTTACTCTTGTTAATTGAGCAATTTCTTTAAAGCTCATATCCGCATAATGTCTTAGAATAACTACCTCACGCTGTTCTGGAGGAAGCATATCTACCAATTTTCGCACCTTATCGTGGGTTTGGCTACGAATGATGGTTTGCTCCGCATTATCTTCCTTAACAGGAAGCACATCGAAAATATCAAATGCTTCTGTAGGAGATACTTTTGGACGACGCTTAGAACGACGGAAATAGTCCACACACATATTATAGGAAATACGCATTGCCCATTGGACAAATTTGCCTTCGTGGTTGTACTTACCTTTCCGTAAAGTGTCGATAATTTTAATGAATACTTCCTGAAAGATATCTTCAGCCAAAGCGTGATCTTTGACGAATAAATAAATGGAAGTGTAGATTTTTTGTTTGTGTCTTACCAGTAATACTTCGAATGCACGGTCGTTTCCGTCAATATACTGGGTGATCAACTCCTGATCGCTGAGCTTGGTAACTTGCATAACTATACTTTTTTTCGATAAATGAAAAAATAAAATAAAGTGTAGAAGTTACTATGCTATAGACAAAATTTTTGATGAGAAAATAAAATTCTGGTTTTTCTAAACCAAATATAAGACCAATTTATACTTTTTTCTGATTGTTTGCCCGATTTAAAAGTCTGTTAACATAAAATTAACTGATTTTTTTCGGTTTGAATATAATAATAGACGTTAAGAATTTCGTTTTAGTAGATGGCATTTCCAAAAGGATTCTATTAATTCAATATTTCTATAAGAATCTTTAAATAATCCTTTTTCTCACCTGTTTTTAACTCAAAATGTTTTAAATTTGTTTCTGTTAAAAATAAATGGAACTACTTTCAAGATTAAAGACACAATTATTCTGCTATTCCCCTATTCTGACTCATAATATGTTTAAAAGTTTAAGGGTGCTGCAATAAAAATTTAATTTTTGTCATTGGCGCCAACCTGTCCAAAGGATTCGAATACAATATATACTATGCCTGTAAAAAAATCTCCGACTAAGGAAAAAACGACTTCTGCGATTCTTTCTAAACCAAGAAGACAGAAAATTAGTCAGTTTATCGAAATCAAAGGAGCTAATGGGAATAACCTTAAAAATGTTTCCTTGACTATTCCTCGTAATAAATTGGTCGTCGTGACTGGCGTCTCTGGTTCAGGGAAATCCTCCATCACGATGGATACGCTCTATGCAGAAGGTCAACGGCGTTATGTTGAAAGTCTTTCCTCTTATGCTCGGCAATTCCTGATGAGAATGAAAAAGCCAGAGGTAGACTATATCAAAGGAATTTGCCCAGCCATTGCCATTGAACAAAAAGTAAGTACGCGCAACGCCCGTTCCACCGTTGGGTCTCTCACCGAAATATACGATTACCTCAGACTTTTATTCGCCCGTATTGGCAAGACTTATTCTCCTATTTCAGGAGATCTGGTCAAACGACACGAAGTCGCAGATGTAGTAGACTATATAAATTCTTTTAGAAAAGGAACAAAGGTTCAGCTCTTTATTCCCATTCAAAAAAAATACTTAGAACGAACCCTCAAAAAAGAACTGGAACTCCTGATGCAAAAGGGATTTACTCGAATCTTCTTCGATGAGACGCTACACCAGATTCAGGATGTTTTAGAAGAAAAAAAACTAAATTTAAAAAAGACTGTTCAAGATATTCAATCAAAAAATATCCGAGTACTCATTGATCGATTTGTGGTTGATGCTAAAGAGGAAGAAAATAATAAGCGGATCGCTGACTCCGTCCTAACCGCTTTTCACGAAAGCGAAGGAGACGCGATCGTCGATATTATGGGAAAAGAAACAACGGCTTTTAACAATCGCTTCGAACTGGATGGTATGACTTTTTTAGATCCTACTCCACAGTTATTTAACTTTAATAATTCATTTGGGGCCTGCCGTACCTGTGAGGGCTTTGGTAGAATCATGGGAATCGATGAAAACAAAGTAATTCCCAATGCATCCTTATCGGTTTATGACAATGCTGTCGCCTGCTGGCGCGGTGAGAAGGGAGGGATGTGGCTCAATAAATTATTAAAAAATGCACACCATTTTGACTTTCCGGTGCATACTCCTTACGCAGAATTGACCAAGCCACAGAAAAAACTATTATGGAAGGGAAATAATTATTTCGATGGTATTCACGACTATTTTGCAGCGCTAAAGGAAAAGATGTATAAGATTCAAAATCGGGTAATGCTCGCTCGCTACCGTGGTCGAACCAGTTGTACGGATTGCGAAGGTACACGTCTTCGTCCCGAAAGTACTTATATAAAAATTGAAGGTACTCCAATTACTGATTTAGTAGAATTACCAATCGACGAGTTATTGATTTTCTTTAAAGATTTAAAATTAAACGAACACGATAGCACCATCGCCAAACGACTTTTACTTGAAGTGAACAATCGCCTGGAATTTATGCAAAACGTGGGGCTGAATTATCTGACGCTCAATCGTGTTTCTTCTACCCTTAGTGGTGGTGAAACCCAACGGATTAATTTGACTAGAACCCTCGGTAGTAATCTCACGAGCAGTATGTATATTCTGGACGAGCCCAGTGTAGGTCTCCACCCTAGAGATACAGATCGCTTAGTTACGGTATTAAAAAGGTTAAGAGATTTAGGCAATACTGTTATTGTAGTAGAACACGAAGAAGATGTTATAAAAAATGCAGACTACCTCGTAGACATGGGACCTAAAGCTGGAATTCACGGTGGTGAGGTCGTGTTTGCTGGAGACTACGAACGCATTCATACAGAAGAGCCCGACAGTTTGACCGCAGCTTACATGAGCGATCGGATGCGGATTCCACTTCCAGAAAAAAGAAGAAAAGGCAATGGTGAAATTCAGGTAAAAGGAGCACGACAACACAATTTAAAAGATATCGATGTCACCTTTCCGCTAAATACCTTAACGGTGGTTAGTGGCGTATCCGGTAGTGGTAAAACGACATTAGTGAAAAGTATTTTATTCCCTGGGATCAAAAAAATATTAGGAGAACCTTATACTACCGCTCCCGGCAATCACGACGCAATCACCGGTGACTTAGCGAAGATTACAAAGATTGAAATGATCAATCAAAATCCAATAGGAAAATCTTCTCGTTCCAATCCGGTGACCTATGTAAAAGCCTACGATGCGATCCGAAATTTGATGGCAACACAGCAACTATCAAAAATTAGAGGTTATAAACCCAAGCATTTTTCTTTTAACGTAGAAGGTGGACGTTGTGAGACTTGCACGGGAGAAGGGGAACAGGTGGTAGAGATGCAGTTCCTCGCAGATGTCCGTTTGCAGTGCGAGGATTGTTATGGAAAACGATTTAAGTCCGAGGTTTTAGAAGTTAATTATAAGGGAAAAAATATTTATGAAATACTGAATCTCAGTATAGAAGAAGCGATTGATTTCTTTAAGGACAATAAAGAGGTTGTTAAAAAAATAACGCCGCTTAATAATGTGGGACTTGGTTATATCAAACTGGGTCAAGCTTCAAGTACGCTCTCTGGTGGAGAAGCACAAAGAGTAAAATTAGCTTCTTTTTTAAATAAAGAAAATACCAAAGAAAAAATCTTATTCATTTTTGATGAGCCAACCACTGGATTGCATTTTCACGATATTCGCAAATTACTAGATGCCCTAAATGCACTCGTTGAAAAAGGTCATACCGTCCTCGTCGTGGAGCATAATATGGAAGTCATAAAAAGCGCGGACTGGCTCATTGACCTTGGGCCAAGTGGCGGTAAATTAGGAGGAAATTTAGTTTACCAAGGAACACCAGAAGGTATCTTAAAAATAAAAAAATCTCATACTGGGCATTTTCTAAAAGAAAAAATTAAATAGCATTTTGTTGAATCGTTGAAAGATAATTAATAATGAATTAATGAAAAATTAATAATGTCTCTTCGGTCGTATTCTGAATAGGAAGAATACCGAATCTTATTAGAGTATCTATTGATAATATTGACGAAATTATTAATTAATACTAATTTAACTCCCGATCGCTAAGAAGACAACTGCTGCCAAAACACCACCAATGATCGGTCCAACGACCGGAATCCAAGCATAACCCCAATCGCTATTGCCTTTATTTTTAATGGGCAAAATAGCGTGCATAATACGCGGTCCTAAATCACGGGCTGGATTGATGGCATATCCGGTCGTACCACCTAATGCCATTCCAATGGCGAGCACCACCAAAGCAACAGGTAAGGCATCCAGCGAGCCTAGTGAAGCAGCCGTATCTCCTACAGTCGCACCACTAATGTAGAACACTGCAAAAACTAGAACAAAAGTTCCAATTATCTCTGAAATCAAATTATCAATCGTACTTTTTATTGCTGGGCCAGTACTATGTGCGGCAAGAATTAAATCAGCATCTTTAGTCAAATCAAAATGAGGTCGGTAGTGTAACCACACTAAGAAACTTCCCATGGCTGCCCCCAATAATTGTGCACCAATATAAACTGGAATCTGTCCCATTTCTAGTTTTCCCGCTATGGCCATACCGACGGTTACTGCAGGATTAATGTGCGCACCGCTGTAAGGTGCCACTATAAAGACTGCCACAAAAACAGCGACGGCCCACCCAATCGTAATCAAGGTCCATCCTGTACCTTTACCTTTGGACTCATCTAGTAAGTCATTAGCAACTACTCCGTTACCTAACAAGATCAAGATGGCTGTTCCAATAAATTCAGCGATAAATATTGACATAATCTATTGTTTATTTTTTTAGTTTTTTGAGTAAAATTGGGTTTTCGTAACTATATGAATCTTTCCCGACTAAAGGTAAAAAAAATGCTTAGAATTAAAAATCTTATTAGAATAAGGATCTGTTATATTTTCTAAAATAAAAACGCTCTGAAGTATGATCTTCAGAGCGTTGCTATCTCTATTATTTTACGTTTTAAATGCTATCTACTACTACCAACAGTGCGGTAGCAATCACCTCTTAATTAAAAGTTACCGTACCATTGACTACAAAAGGTAAGAGAACTGTAGTAATATGACGATTAGATATAATTAAATCCGAAATTTGGGGATAATGGGTAGATTAGGGTCTATTAAGGAACGTGTAAAAAAACATTATATATAATACAATGTAATCTAATTAAAATGTACGATTTTATTTAATATGACCAGCAATATTCTCTTGAAACATGAAAATATTTACAAAAATTAATATCCATTTTTCAATGCTTGGTAAGAAGATTTTTGTGGATTCCAAGGATCGCGATAAGAGGCTTTCCAGAAAAATTCTTTGAAATAGGCAATGGTACGGCAGAATCGTAAAAAGAAAGCAACGTAAAAGACCATCAACGGTACATACCACCAAAGAACCCGCTCGTCTTCAGAGCGTTCGGACCAGAGCGAAAGAGACAATTGCTGCATAAATCCAGCAACCATATATAAGGCGAGATTCATCGGAATGAGGAACCAGATCCATGAGGAAAAATTAATCATCATATCAATAATATAGATATACCATTTGATATCCAAGACAAAATTATAGAATACATTTTCTACGAATCCTAGAAAGGTTCCCCATCGCCAATTCTTGTGTGGTAAAAACACATCTAGGTGTTTTCTTAATCTGAAACGAACCAGTGATCTGCTCCATCGTAAGCGTTGTTTCCACAATTTTGAAAACTTAGCAGGTACGGCAGTAAGACAAATTGCCTTTGGTTCGAAGTGAATTTTATAACCTGACTTTCGTAATTTAACCGTGATATCTCCATCTAGTCCTGGACCAATATCCCAGACCCCAATTTTTTTTAGGGCATCCATTCGGAAAGCGCCAAAAGCACCGGAGATAATCCGATAAATTCCTAGATAGGATGTGACGATCCGTCCCACAGAAATACTTTTCAGATATTCGATAGATTGTAAACGAGCGCAAAGGCTCACATCACCGTTTCGGACTTTTACATTTCCCCCTACTCCTCCAATTTCGGGATCTAGATAAAATGGAATGATAATATTCTCAACTGCCGTCCGATCAAAAGAACAATCAGCATCTAAGTGTAAAAGAAATTTTCCGCGAGAATATCGCCAGGCCAAGTTTGCTGCAGAAGCTTTTCCTCCTCGCATATCATTCCGGATAAAAAGATCGATCAAACCATTTTTCTCCAGATTGCGCCCAATGATCGGTGTTTCATCATCCGAGCCGTCATCCACGATGATGACTTCGACGTTTTGGTAGGTTTGCTCGTTGAGGGATTTTACGAGTTTAAAAATATTTTTTCCTTCATTTTTTCCGGGTGCGATCAATGAGATCAGTGGCATTTCGTTGTAAAGTGCCTGTCTAGCTGCCTCCCATTCTTTTGCCCTTCTTTTCCGACCCAGCCAATAAACAAATAGGACCCAAAATTCTAACAATACATAACGACCAAATTCAAAAAATATAAAATACCAGA
>CAZYAC010000125.1:0-12602 GCA_964645475.1 uncultured Saprospiraceae bacterium
GAATTTGTTATTGAAATTTCAAATTAAATTTGACACACTTTATTGAACAGTCCCAGAAAAGGCATGCTTTTTCTCTATTTACGGATTTCTTTTTCAATATACTTGGAAACCGCTACTATTTCATGGTCTTTCATTAGTCCTTTAAACGGTGTCATCAATCCTTTTCCAAAATATACTTGTGCCACACTTTCTTCTATGGAGAGTTTAGAAACACTTAAGTCCTTTGCACCGTTAACACCCAGCGCACCATCAAAACCATGACAAGCAGCACAGAACATTTTATATTTTCCTTTTGAATCTACTCCCGCAATCTGATCTTCAGTAGCAGCAGCTAAAATTTCTTTTGCCTTTTTTAGTTGTTCTGGAGGAACTGTTCGTTTCTCTTGTTCAGCAGGTTCTTCTGATTGGTCTTCAGTCTTAGGTGCTGTTCGATTATAAGAAGTCGGATCCGCCTTGGCAATTCGTGGTTTTTTACCGTTGGATTTTTCGTCAGAACAAGATGTTCCGATCATTAATAAGATGGATAAACAGAGAATAAAAAAAGGGCGCATAGTTAATTATTTTGTAATTTTTGTAATTTTTGTAATTTTTTAAACGTCAGGTAAATAATCTGCAATAATCCTCAGCACTTCTCTATTATGAGGAAGTCCTAAATGACTACTGGTTACTTCTCGGTTACGGTGTAATTGATCTTCTACTACATCAAGGCAATACGGCCAAGGCAGCACGCCATCCGTTTTGCTATAAATGGAGGTGGTTAATATTTCGGTTGGGTTTTCGAGGGCTTTAATCCATTCTAGGTCAATCTGATCTTCAAGTTTGCCTTTCAGGACATGTACCACCCAACTAGCACGAGTGGGTTTGGTAATTCCTCGAAAAGGAGATCCAAGCGTAATTATCTGTCTAATCTTATCTGGTAGTCGGCGAGCCAAATCCCGTGCGTAAATCCCTCCCAAACTCCAGCCTATAACGGATACTTTTTGACCAGTCTCCTGGTACAATTTTACGATTTTTTTTTCTAAAATATCAATTTCTTCTAAATCTGCCAGATTAAATCCCATTTCCCATGCATAGGTCTGATAACCAAGTCGGTCCAGCATCCTGCGAAGGGGCTCCATTTGAAAATCATGCGCAATTATTCCAGGAATAACCAATACGGCATGTCCGTCTCCTAATCGCTTGGGTATATAATTACGGCGAAAGGACCATGATTGTATTCGCTCCATCCAAGACCGAACAAATTCAATCATAAATAGAAAAATAGAAGGTTGTTTTACTGCTTCCATTAAATTTGAATCTTTCTCCTGCATATGCTTATTCACATCAATAACGGTAGTTAATAATTTCTTGTCTCAAGATTTCAACAATATAAAATCTATCCTGGTTCAGATTCAGAGCCCACATCTCTTCGCAGTAATCCACGAAAAGCGGTATGCACTGTACTCCCTTCATATAAAACCTTATATACTTCTGTGGCAATTGGCATTTCGATATTATATTCCTTTGCTAATTCCATCACTACTTTCGCTGTTTTTACACCTTCAGCCACCTCCGCCATTTCATTGATAATGTCTTCTATTTTTCGACCTTTTCCAAGATTAAAGCCTACGTAACGATTGCGGCTTTTAGTACTACTACAAGTAGCTACCAAATCTCCCATACCTGCCAACCCTGCAAAGGTCTGAGGTTGTCCACCCATAGCTACTCCTAGTCGAGTAAGCTCCGCTAGTCCACGGGTAATGATCGCTGAACGCGTGTTATCACCAGCTTCTGCACCATCCCCCATTCCAGTTGCAATTGCGATGATATTTTTTAGCGCGCCACCTAATTCACAACCGACCACATCTTCATTGGTGTAAACTCGAAATAACCCAGTACTAAAAATAGTTTGAAGTCGAGCGGCGATCGTATCATCTACCATAGCGATTACACTCGCAGCTGCTTGACCTGCTGCAATTTCTTTGGCTAAGTTTGGGCCTGTTAACACCCCAGCCGGATGTCCAGCCATCTCTTCTTCAATCACTTCGGTCATCCGCATTTTAGTTTCAATCTCAAGACCTTTCGCCAAACTAATAATGGGAACCCAAGGCCGAATATGAGGTCGAGCCCTTTGCAGGACGCTCCGAAAATGTTGCGCCGGAATTCCCATGACGATTACATCCGCTTCCCGGACGGTTTCTTCAATACTACCACTTGCTTGTAAATTACTTGGTAAAATTGCACCAGGTAAATATTTTTCGTTTCGATGGTGATTATTAATTTCATCCACCGTCTCTTGATTACGAGCCCAAAGGGTTGTGGGACAATTCCTAGCTGTTAGCGAACCGACGGTTGTTCCCCAAGAACCACCGCCTAATAATCCTACCTTTAATTGCATAATTTATTCGTTTTGGTCAAGTTCAAAAAGAAACATATTCCTTACTTTTTCAATGTTTTTGTCTAAGTCTTTTCGTTTCCAGTTGGATAAATCTACCGGATCGAGAACGACGACTTCGATAGTAGTCGGTCGCACCAAACTACTACCTTTGGGAAGGGCATGATGGGCATTTTTTATCACAATAGGAATAATCGGCACACCTGCTTGCATCGCCAAATGGAAAGGACCTTTTTTAAAGGGGCCTAACTTGGTCGTCCGACTCCGTGTTCCTTCAGGTGCCACTGCAATGGATACGCCATTTTTTAAGGATTCTACTGCAGGTTTCATGGCCTCAATTGCTTTTTTACGATCAGCTCTGTCTACAAAGACTACACCCAATTGTTTAAGGATAGGGCCAAAAGGAGGTATCGCTAATTCTTTTTTCGCAATGGCTGTAAAATCATGGCGAAGTAGTTTCATCAAAATAAACATATCGGCATTACTTTGATGATTGAAACAAAAAACAGCAGGTCGAGCCCGCTCTAAATTTTCTTTTCCTTTGATGACTAAATCTAACGCGGCCATACGACAACCTAAATCACCCATAGTGGCGTATGTAGCGTTGATGCCTTTTCTTTGAGAAAGATGAAAAACGCCAGTACCAATTCCCTTTAAGATTGATGGATAAATACTACCGACTGCTAATCCAGTTCGAAGCGTATTGATGAGCGGCATACCTAATGGTTCTTCGAAGCGATGGATTGGCCAGTTATTTTCGAAAGCAATCTGTGCTAAGGGTTTATCGGGATTAACCGCTTGTGGTTTTCCCACGATTTCAAGCAGTGGATAATCTTCAAAACTATCTGTATAAAAATAAGATTTAGATAAGTCAATATCATGCTTATTTGCAAATTTTTTGGCGGCTCTTGCTTTCCCTTCGTTCCAACACATCTCTTCCACTTCTCCTGTAAATTTTCCATTTTCCACCACCAAGGTAGTACAGAATATATCGTTTACACCAAGATCTCGAGCTACAGGTGCTACTTGATATGGCGTGGCGGCAGAAACGATCACTACTTTATGACCTTGAGCAAAATGCGAAGCGACCAAAGCACGGGCTTCAGGATAAATTGCTGCCGCCAAATATTTAGTATATACTTCTTCTCCTAAATTTAAAAATTCTTCTTCTTTCATCCCCTTTAATCCTTGCACGGAAAGTCGCGTAAAATTGGCATAGTCCCGACTACCAGAAGCATAAATCATTAAGACAGCCACGTGCGAAATTACTTCGCGTGCCGTTAATTTTTTTGATAAAATCCGAGAACGTAAAAACCGCTTAGCGGAGAAGTCATTAATCAACGTCCGATCTAAGTCAAAGAAAACAGCAATGTGTTTTCCTTTTTCAGAATTCGTTACCTCCTCAGTTACCTGCGTCAAATTTGAGCCTGGGACGACCTCCATTTCAAGTGGAATCATATGGTCTATTTCCCGATCGATGATTGCTTCTAGTTTTTGTAATTGAGCAAGACGATTGCTCATCAGAAGTAGATCAGATTGCCAACTTTCCAAGGCTTCTGTTTTTCTGTTTTTTCCTTCTGGTATTAATTGATAATTCTGTGCCAGACGTAAGCCATTGGTCACAAAAGGACGAGTCACACTATCCAATCTACGGATATGTCCTTGCCAGTGTAAATCTCGACCTTTAAATAAACAGGCTTCCACAAACTCTTTATCTACAAAAGGATCATCCGTATTCCATTCAAGTAATGTACGACAAACAACTTTATAGGCTTCCAAATAATTGAGTAGAACAGATTCAGCGACAAAGAAAGTTTGTTGTTCTAAGAGTTTACGAATTTTTCCGTTAGGATTTTTTATGATCTTTCTCCACTGGGGATCGAATTGTTGGAGCTCTTCTTCAATCTCGTCACTAAAACTAGCTTTATTAGAATAGAAAAATTCGAATTTGAAGGTATCCCTCAGATGCATAATTTCTTTCCAAAAATTAACCATTCTATTAGAAGAATGATCATCTCCAATTTTGACCAATGCTAGTTCGATAAAGGCTCGTTGGTAGAGATGACCAGAAGCCATATTCGCATAATAATTAGCTGGTAAATATTCGTCTCTTGCTAAACAATATTGGGCTTTGATACCTGACTTTACCTTTTGAACAATTCCGCTTCGTTGTAATAAATTGAGCGCATTGGTAATACTTTTCCCAATTGGTTTCCCCCGATCTAGGAGCACGTCTTCGCGTCTTTTTTCAATAAATTTCATCAACTTCACGACCCTAAATTCAATATTCTTTTTTGGTAATGAAAAATGATTTAGCAGTATATGGCAGACTAATGAAACCGTAGTTACCGGAGTAATAAAATTAATCCGGTGGATGACTTCAAAGGCAAAACGTGGAAGGTGGTTTTTATCGAGATAACTATCTTCTTCTTGATTCGGAATGATGGCTTGATGACGTCCTTCTGATTCTACTGGGACACCAAATCGAATCGCAGCCCGTCCAAATTGATCTCCTAATTTTTTTATATAATTGATGGCCACACCAATATTTTCTGAATTTTTATTTTTTCCTTTGGCCTGCTCAGTCATTTCTTTCACATCCGGAATCAAATCATACACGATCGAGACGGGGATATATTTAAATTCTCGATTACTTTCTTTTTCGCCATCCATGATGTATTTTAGAATCCCCATTTTAGGCCAAACCAATTTGCCTGTTCGAGAGCGAGTTCCTTCAATATTCCAAGTAAAATGCTGTCCACCATTAATCAAGTGCGTAATAAAATGTCGAAGCGTAGCTTTATAAACGGCGTCCTCCTTAAAGTTACGCCGGATAAAAATCATTCCACTAAATTTTCCTATCTGTTTTAAAATTGGAAAGGCCATATTATCTCCGGCAAACATAAAGGGGATCGGCATTCCGTAACGGGCCAAAGTAGTAACTAGGACCAACGTATCAAGATAGGTTTTGTGGGTCATGATAAAAGCAACTGGATGCTTTCGAATCAATTTCATTAATTGCTTAATCCCTTTTTCATCCACATCAATTTTATCCGCATAGGCTCTAGATATCAAATACTGAAAAGCTTGAATAGATAGAAAATTAGAGACTGGATGTTGTTGTGTATGCAGTTCTCCTAAGCATTTGATGGCGTGCTGTTCTACGTCCGTAAAACTACGGCTTTCTGCTTTGGCTATGGCCTTGAGCGTGGTTTGAAATTGTGGATGTTTTATTATCTCTTGCATCTGATTCAAATTTTTGTGGCACTATAACTATATATATATGCCGAAAATCCTTTCAACACTTTGATGTGTTTTACTTAACGGTTTTTAAATTGGGACATTTTCTGTTGCCAAAAAAGTGGGAACATCATTTTTTCTATGTTAGGAGGTAATTTGTCTACTTTTTTTCCTTCTAATCTTTGGGACAAAACGTAAGCTACCACGATAAGTACGGCAGGGTTCGCGCCGAGTCCGCTGTGGGAGCCATAAACTTCTATGTTTTGCACATCTGGATGAAGGCTTTCTGATTCTAAACAATTTTTCCAAGGAACGACACCATCAGTCTTTGTATAAATACAAGTAATTGGCACTTTAGGGACTGCATCAATTTCAGCGTTAAAGTCTTCATTTCTTTCTGAGAGTGGTTGTCCTCGTAGAATTTCATAAAGGCCTTTGATATAGGTTTGTAGTCCATCAATTCCCCATACGGGCGATCCGATGGTGATCAATTGTGCGACTTTATCGGGATGGCGATTGGCGATAACCTTGGCCAACATCCCTCCTCCACTCCATCCGACAAGGCTAACTTTTTGTTGATGTTTTTCAAATATAGTCACCAACCTGTGTTCTAATTGTGGTAAATAGTAAGCACGAATAAGATTGATTCCTAACTTCCATTTATAAGCATGGAAATTTTGTTTTTTTAAAAAAGATCTTAGAAACCGAGTTGAAAAATCAGTACCAAATAATGGTGGCAATAATAAGACAGGACTCTCTTTCCCATCAATTCTTGTTGGTAGAAAATTTTGTAAAAAAAACATAGACCCCCATTCAAAAACAGATCGACCTTCCAAAATAAAATTCAACACGCCAGGTGGTTCTGATTCTTGAGCATTAATCAATAAGATAGCAAGTCGAAATTGCTTAACCACCAACTTAGCTTTTTCTTTGTGCTTTTTGGAACTAACAATTGCCTTAGCAACTTCGTCTATTATTTGCACAAGAAATTCGTATTCTCTATTAGCGCCTTTATTTTCACAGGCTGCCAGCAATTTTCGAAAACGATATTCGACATCTTTTCCACTTTTCCTTCCATAGGCCTTTCTAAAATCCAACATATGACCCCAAGGATGATTTTTAATTTTGACAAAAATCTCTTCTATGGCCTCCTCGTCCATTTTTTTTGCCTCCTGAGTGATGGCAAAAATCAATTCTACAAAGTACCGATATAATCTCTCTTTTTTTATCATGTAATTATTCTGTTTATCCAATCCACCATGTCTTGCAACACTTCCTTTCGGTTCGTTTCATTAAACATTTCATGACGCCCTCCAGGATATAATTTTAACGTCAGGTTTTTCATACCTGCTTTTTTATAGTCTTTGTAGACTCGCTTCACCCCTTTGCCCATTTCTCCTACTGGATCTTCATCTCCAGAGAGGATATACATCGGTAAATCTTTGGGCGTTTGATTAAGGGTTTCCGCAGCATTTGCCATTTTTCCACCAAAAGCTGCTCCTTGTAAAATCCCAACATGAAATTTTTCAGATCGCAATGGGTCTTTGTCAAAAAGGTCGACTTGGTGCTCATCACGAGACAACCAATCTAATTTGGTTCGATTAGGTTTAAACTTTCGATTAAATTGATCAAAAAAGAAAGACTCAATTAATGGACTTTTAGAAGTAGACCCTCGAAATCGAGCGAGTAGATTGGTAATCGTTACGCCCGCTGGACCTAATACTTTGATGTATCCCGCCGTTCCCGAAATGATGATTGCATTAACCTTCGAACCATATCGAGCAATATAACCTCGCCCCAAAAGGGAACCCAGACTATGTCCCAACAAAATAAAGTAGGCATCCGGATGTTCCGATTTTATAACTTCGGTCATCTCATGCATATCCTCGATGGCATCGTTCCAAAAGCTTTCCCCGGGGTATTCGCCCAGGCTTTTCCCGTTATTAGCCGTTCGTCCATGACCGCGATGGTCATTCCCATATACAGCAAATCCTGCTCGGTTGAGTGTTTGGGCCACCTCTTCATAGCGACCAATATGTTCCCCTATTCCATGTGCAATTTGAACCACACCACGTAGGGTTTCACCTTTGCCAAGTGGCCAATGGGTATAGAAAATTTCTTTACCATCTCGGGCTGAGAAAGTAAAGTTTACAGCATTTATCATTTAATTTGTTATTTTATTTAATAACTTCAGAAATATTTCCTGCCGACTATTACTTCCTTCTAACTTGATTCTTCCTTGAACCTGTGCTTCTTCCCAAGAAAGTCCTCCTTTAGCGATTCGAGTAAGATGACTATCGTCAACACTGATTTTTGCTTGAAAAGCTTTAAGAGGACGCTTGCTGATTTTTGCAGGAGATTCTCGTAAGTCTAATTGCCAAGTTTCTATTTTTTCTGAATATTTAACTTCCAACTGATAAACTCCACGAATCTTTTTGGTCAGGCGAGGATGGTTCTTGAAATGTTTTTTTATTTTATTAAAAAAAGTATGCGTTCGGTGTACTTTTTTTGCCACCGCTTTTTTCACTTTTCCTCGGTCCAGAATTACCGATTCTAAATCATTAGCCGATTCTCGTAGGTACCGCGCAAAAACATCAATATCAGGCATGGTCTTCGCATCCGAGGTAGCGGTAATACTGACCTTCCCGTTATAGGAAAAAATGGCAATGATTAATCCGAAACCATCTACTACTGGGGTAAGTCCAAAGATAGAATCTACTTTCCGTCCATTTAAATACAATGGAATCTGTGGACCCGGCACATTAGAAATCGTAACATTAAATGGAGGCCGATGTAATTCATTTAAGTTATAGCGTGAGTAGACCCCCGCTGCAAGATTCGCAAGTCCAAAGGGAACGGCATTGGCCATTTCTGCCAGCGTATTCGCGCCTAAAGCTTGATGTCGCATTTTGCCTTGGATGGTTTGCTCCTGAATGGTTTCTAATCGCTCGATTGGATCTTCCACATGGGTGGCGATCGGAATCATCATGTTGGAAATCTGATTATTAATATCATTGGCCGCTTCTTTGGCACGTACTGAAACAGGAACATTGGCCACTAGAGGTTGACTAGGCAGTTTGTCTTTTTCTAATAAATATTTTCTGATCGCTCCAGAACAGATGGCAAGAAAAATATCGTTGATAGTTACTTCCATTGTTTTTTTCAGAACCTTCACTCTATCAAGAGAAATGATTGCCGTACCCCAAAGCCTTTTGGGAGAAATATGGCCATTAAAAATAGTATGCGGAACCGGATATGATGGATTGATCGTTTCATTGCCAATCATCATTTTTTGAGTGGCTCGACTTTTCATGATATTAAACATGGCCTTCCCTGCAATCCGTGGTACTCTAAGTGGATTTTTTAAAAAGCCAATATAGCTTTTAGCAAGTAGGGTGATCTCATTGGGGAGCGGCTGTGGTTGAAATGGAACTGGTTTCTCCTCTTCGTATTGCTTAGTTTCTGGAGTAAAACTAAATAGTAATCCCATAACTCCAACGCCAGACATTCCATCAATCATCACGTGATGCACCTTTGCAAGAATAGCCACCGAATTTTTAGGAACTTGATCAATATTGGTTATTCCTTCAATAAAATGGATAGACCAAAGCGGACGGCGCAAATCCAAAGGTGCACTAAAGAGGGAGGCCGTCAATTTACGCAGGGTTTTCCAGTCGCCTGGCTCAGGTAATCGGATATGTTGCACATGAAGATCAATATCAAAATTCGGGTCATCGGCCCAAAATGGATAGTCTACATTAAAAGGAACATTGACCAATCGTTGTCGAAATCGCTCCATTAAATGTAATTTATTGGCTATTCCAGCTTTAAATTCTTCATAATCCAAGGAACCTTCTACGACGGTAAGGGAGGCAATATGCATGGGACTTTTAGGCGTCTCCGAATAGATAAAGGCTGCATCGTAACCCGAAATTGGCTCTATCTGGGCATTGAGTACCTTATTGAATAGATCTTTTATCATAGTTGAGTATGTCTTTGAACAAAGTTTTGGGTACAATATACGTTATGTGAGGGAGATGGCCAAGTGGATTTTTAGATGTGGGGATTTTTAGATTTAGAGAATAAATTGGGATTTTCTAGGTCAAAAAAATGCTAAAAATAAAATAAGCATGTGCAAACTAGGATTAGTTTACACATGCTTTTAAGTATTTGTAGAATTATTGAAGTATTTTATTCATACGTCTCAAAGAGTGTAGCCATCGACTTTCTTATTTTGGCTTGGTGCTGTGCTTGATCTTCCTCATGACGATATCCAACAGCAAGTACGACACTAGCAGATAAACCTTTCTCTGTTAAACCTAGAATTTCATTGTATTTTTCTACCTCAAATCCTTCCATTGGCGTGGTATCAATTTTCATAGAAGCACAAGCCATTAAAGCATTACCTAACGCGAGGTAAACTTGTTTTTCAGTCCAGTTCTTTACCTCTTCGGCTGATTTCTCGTTTATTTTTAGCTTCATAAAATCTCCATATCCTTTCAGGTCTTCTTCTTTAATCCCTTGTATTTTAGACTTTAGAGCAATATAATCATCTGTATCTTGATCAGAAACAGTAGTATGATTACAAAAAACAAATAAATGGGAAGCATCTGTAATTTGAGTCTGACCCCAAGAATGTGGTTTGAGTGATTCTCGAATAGCAGGATTTTTGATTTCCAAAAATTTATAGAGTTGTAATCCCCAGGAAGAGGCAGAAAGCAGAACCGCTTCTTTTAAATTAGCTATATTTTCATCTGATACTTTTTTAGTCGCATCGTATTTTTTGGTGGCGTAGCGCCATTTTAAAGTTTCAATTAATTGCATAAAAATTTTTCTTAAATTTTAAAAAATAATTCTAACAGACGAGTTTTTCGTCAAGGTAAGTTTAACAAGAAAATTTTAAGCAATGTTCATTTTTTTAAAAAAGAATTCTAGAAAAACATTTTAAGTGTTTAACCCATAATTTATTTTACTAATATTCTGCTAAACTACCCGAACCAAATGTTCTCCTTGCGATTCAAATTTCCCAATTGATTCCAAATCAAATCCATGCGCTCGAGCCGTATCAAGAAAACCTTTCACCTCTGAATTTTCTACCGCCACCAGCAATCCCCCACTCGTCTGTGGGTCACAAAGAATGCTGCGTTGATAATCCGTTAAAGGACCTAATTTATGACCATAGCTTGCGAAGTTTCTTTTTGTTCCTCCGGGCATACTTCCTTTATTAATATAATAGTCGATCACCTTTCGGTTTAGATAAGGTACCATACTAAAGTCAACTACTGCGGTCAGATTACTCGCGGCACACATTTCTGTCAGATGGCCCATTAGTCCAAATCCTGTAACATCGGTCATCGCTTTTACAGCGGGCAGTTTTGCAAACACTTCTCCAATTTTATTTAACTTCACCATACTGTCTCTTCCCATCGCAGCATGTTCTGGCAATAAAATTTTCTTTTTCTGAGCAGTAGATAAAATACCAACCCCTAGTCCTTTGGTCAAAAACAACTGACATGTTTCTGTAGCTCCTCCATTTTTTTTAAGATGTTCAATTGCCACTTTACCGGTAACTGCCAAACCAAAAATCGGCTCTGGACTATCAATACTATGACCACCTGCCAAGGCAATACCTGCTGCTGCACAAGCTGTTCTACTTCCCTCAATTACACGATTGGCTACCGAGGCTGGCAGCTTATCAATTGGCCATCCTAATATGGCAATCGCCACCAAAGGAGTTGCACCCATGGCATAAATATCACTGATGGCATTTACGGAAGCAATCCGTCCAAAATCGTGTGCATCATCTACAATTGGCATAAAAAAATCGGTCGTACTTACCAATGCTGTTCCATCTCCAAGGTCGAATACCGCCGCGTCGTCTCGGTCGTGATTTCCCACCAATAGATTAGGAAAAGTCTGTTTTACACCTTCGGTCTTTAATATTTCATCAAGTACTTTTGGGGCAATTTTACACCCACATCCAGCACCGTGAGAATATTCGGTTAATTTATATTTCGTTATCTCTGTTTCGTTACTCATCGTTTATTATTAGGAAAATATTTTTTACCCTTTTGAATTACTGGTTAGCCCTGCCTGCCGGTTGGCCAGTTAGCTCCCTCAAGAATAAATTTATAGTTCGTATATTAATCATTTTGCACCGCATCCATAACCTTTTTTGCTGCTTCTTTAGCACTCAATCCTTCCACATCTAATATAAGAATTTCCGGACTTGCATTATTATCCAGCATATACTGATAGGCCTTATCGTAATAACGCAGTGCAATTGCGGCGGCTGTTGAAAAATCTTGATTATCAAGTGCTTCCAAAGCTGTTTTAACGTGTTGCCCACCCAGTCTTTTTGTAATATTTTTAAAAGATTTTTTCAATTCACCTGTTTCAAATCCAGCATAAACCTCCACTAGAATTTGTACTCTTTCGTCGAAGCTCCGTTCCACGTTAATGAGCGGGGCGGTTTTCATTTTATGCCAGAATTCTTCCGGAATAAACACACGACCGATGCTTTTAGATTCGTTTTCGAGCCAGATGCGTTTGGTAAGATCTTGATTCCTTAAATCATTAAAAAGATCATTTTCAAACTGCTCTACAGTAGGTTGAGGGAGCTCTCCTAAAGCGCCAAACGCAGAACCTTTATGGTGGGCTAATCCTTCTAAATCTATTATTTGTTCTTGTTGCGCAATAGCATGCAGGATGGCCGTCTTACCACAACCAGTCCGTCCTCCTAACATATAAAACTGATAAGACCTTTCTGTTATCTCTCGTCGGAAATTCTGACGATAAGCCTTATAGCCGCCCTCGACAACTTGTACATCAAAACCCGCCAAGGATAATAACCAACTGAGGCTTCCACTTCGTTTACCTCCTCGCCAGCAATGTAAGCAAACTTTTTTTTCAGGAGCAATTTCTATAGCCTGTTTAATAAAACCCGACATCTTTGGGCCGACAAAATCTAACCCATGTAATAGGGCAG
>CAZYAC010000126.1:0-2157 GCA_964645475.1 uncultured Saprospiraceae bacterium
TATTCCACCACAACTAAAAACGTTACCGCTCGTTTAGACCTGCCGGCGTCCACGTCTAGATACGAAATACAAACATGTCCAGTGATCAAAAAAAATGAAATAACTTAGAGAGAGTGGATGAGAGTTCGTAAGTTGAATTAGCGCTTGATGCCTAAAATCGGCAGACCATATAAAGTACAATCTGCCGGGCTTTCTGGGGTTATACTACTTCTGATGAGATTTTGGATGTCTTGTCACGGTCTATTGACCATGGCTTTTTGTGTAACTTCTATAAGTATATTTATGGTAAGTACTTGGACAAAAGTTATATGTCCACGTACTTATTCATATTAGAAGCATATAATTGAGAAATAATGATGGTGTAAAGTTCGATCAATTGATCCTTAAAAAATAGCGTAGATATACTAGAATTGAAATGCGTATTTATACGCTATTATGGAA
Source organism: uncultured Saprospiraceae bacterium (assembly GCA_964645475.1). GTDB lineage: Bacteria > Bacteroidota > Bacteroidia > Chitinophagales > Saprospiraceae > JALZUU01. The sequence continues at coordinate 442 of CAZYAC010000126.1, forward strand.
AAAACATTCTGAATAATTTTGTGAAAAAAACAATGGCATTTTCACCCCATTCAAATCAAGTAACCATCAATGGAAAGGATTATCAACTAATTGCTTTCTATTATCCTGGGAAAAATACTTCATGGGATAATTTTTACAATGCCCCTTTCTTCGGAAATTTTTGGCAATCAAAACTATTGCTCAAAATAGGTGCGGTGTCCGCAAGTTTTCATACCGCGGAAGCGGCCTTTCAATCTACCAAATGGTGGCACCATGATCATATCAGACGCCAATTTGAAAAAACACGAACCGGAAGTGAAGCCTTCCATCTCAAAAAACATCTTTCCACACCTCCAGATCCAACCTATGCTGGTCTAACTCGTAATGGAGCGATGAAAGCAGTGCTGGAGTCAAAATTCTCTGATCCTAATTTACAACAGGGTTTGATGGCTACTGGAGATGCTTACCTTTTAGAACATAATGCTAAGGCAGGACTGGATTGGCATTGGAGTGATAATCACGATGGCTCTGGGCACAATATGTTAGGAAAGACGCTGATGGATATCAGGCAAGATCTTGGTGGAGCAGGAGATCCTTACAACGGCCCAGTGGTAGAGATGACTAAAAACGTTCAGATGGCCAATGATAAAAAAGCTCCTAGCACCATTGAAAATAAATTAAAAATCATTCCATCTGTTTATCATCAGGATGGGGAAGAAGGAGATTTTGAGTGGATGATACAACAAGAAAAATATAAGGATGCCTTCTTTATATTTAATGATAATCAATCTCAATTTGAAGCGCATGTCCAAGACCCAACTGGGATAGCAGGTTGTAGTGCAGGGGGTGGCAATGCGGTGATTAGACCCTATCAATGTTATACCCCTCCAAAAGCTGGAGGTATCCCGACAGGTCCTGGATTTAGTGGACTTACACCCGAAGTCCAGTCCATGATTGATCTGGCGATAGAAAAAATAAAGCAAGGAATAAAAGCCGACTCCTACTCAGCAGTTGTTTACAGCTCTAACGGTCATGGAGGCCTTGGTACCAGTATATTTCATGTGCCAGATGATGTAAAAAAATATATTGTAAACGAGATCGAAAGTCTCTAACTAAAAAATAGCCTTTATTCTAATGTACATAATTTCGGAGTGGGTCAAGTTATCCTGACCCACCTGTTTTATTTCCGTATTAGAATTAATCTTTAATTTCTTTTTTATTTCTTAAATTTGTTCAAATAGTAAAATTCGATTACTATTCAGATCCAATTCAGATCGACTTTTTCGATCGATTCAATAATTTATAAACGATTAAACCCCTTAAAATTATGAAAACGATCAAGTTTATTATTGTAGCTTCTATTCTAGCCAGCCTAATGTACGCTTGCAATCAAAAGCCAAGCGAAATTAAAGAGGCTGCTGATAATGCTTTGGAAACGATGACAAAGCAAAAACCACCAACGCCAAAACCTGATACTATCTCAAAGGATACTTTTGATGTATGGAAAAAGAGATGGGATGATGATTTTAGAAATTATATGGCTAATGATTCTTTGCACTATTTCGATATGCCTTTAGTTGATTTAAGGGAGATATTGCATGAATCACCTGTAGACAAAGCAAGATTTTATATGGGAATGGATCATAAAATACGGCCTCATTTAATGCTAGTGGGTTTGTATAAAGGAGTACCTAATTTTGATATTATTGCAGATTATACGGAAGTATGCCCGCCATT
>CAZYAC010000126.1:2257-12567 GCA_964645475.1 uncultured Saprospiraceae bacterium
GTCTCTATCATACTTTACATATATAGTAACGATATAATGGAGATGAAAGCATCATTGAGAGACTTACTATTTTATCTAAGAATAGTAATCAATTATATTTCTTTGTTTATGATCATATTTGGAATGTGGCAAATTTTTGCCAGAGGGAAAGGAATTATTAATAATTAAAGGTCTAACTATGGAAGATCAGGAGTTATTTATAATTATAATAATTAGTGTTTTTGTCATGGTGACATTAGCCTTGGGGGTACTCATGCTCTATAATACTTCTCAGCGAAGAATACTCCAAGAGGTAGAAACGGCACATATAAAAGAAATAGAATACAAGAATAATCTGCTCGCAAATAGTATAGAAGTACAAGAAAGAGAAAGAGCTAGGATCGCAAAAGATCTTCACGATGATATCGGCTCAAAACTCAGCATTGTAAATCTAAATATAAATCTACTCGAGTCACACCTGAACAAAAACGAAAAAGTGGCATCTATTATAGGGCACATAGAATCTTCGCTCTCTGAAAGCATTACCAGAGTTAGAGATATCTCTCATGATTTGTATCCTCCCATTCTTGAAAAATTTGGAATACAAAGTGCGCTAGAATCTTTAGCGAAGGAGGTTACTAGGACAGGCGTATTGAGAGTGCATTTAGATATTGATCATGAATGGAAGAAATTTGATAAAGCTTCCGAATTGCATATTTTTAGAATAAACCAAGAACTTCTCCATAATACCGTAAAGCATGCAGAAGCTAATAATGTATGGATCTCTTCGCAACCTGAAGAAGATAAACTAAGATTGTCTTATAGGGATGATGGAAAAGGGGTGGAAACTAAGGACCATGGAAAATCGGATGGACTAGGTATCTCTAGCATCCATACCCGGATAAATATATTAAATGGATCTGTAAAATTTTACGATGAATTTAAGAAAGGGTATAAGGTGGAATTTATCTTTTAAGATTGAAAAATATTATGATGGAGGCAAAAAAGTATAAGATTGCATTAGTAGATGATGAATCGCTATTCCTACAAGGATTGACGATGCTAGTCAATAATAATGAGCAGATGCAGGTGACACTAACTGCGGAAAATGGCAATGATCTATTAACACAACTTTCGGAGACGGAGGACCTCCCAGATTTACTGCTCTGCGATCTGGAAATGCCCGTGATGAATGGGGTAGATGTCACGAAGACACTCGCTTCTTCCTACGCTCAAATCAAAATTGTGATCTTATCCTCCCATTATGAACCATCCCTCATATTAAAAATGCTAGAAATAGGCGCTTCTGCTTTCATGCCCAAAAATGAAAAGCCAGATGAATTCTATTTAACCATTACCAACGTGATAGAAAAAGGGTTTCACTACAATGAGTACATCGTCCAACTCATCAGAGAGAAAATGCTTTTTGGTACCAAGAAGAAAACAACCAAGGTCGTCAAATTGACCGCTAGAGAAGAAGAAATTTTAAAGTTAATTTGTGATCAAAAAACAAATAAAGATATTGCCGAAGAGATCTTCATTAGCCCTCGAACGGTAGAAGGCCATAGAAATAAATTGCTAGAAAAAACAGACTCTAAAAATAGCGCAGGCCTGATCATCTATGCGGTCGAAAATGGATATTACTCCGTCAATATATTAAATAAGTGGGACAAGCAAATAGGGTAGTGCCATTGGTAATAAATAAATGAATATCTTGAATTAAAACTTCAACCTCAACCTCAACCTCAACCGCAACTTCAATTACAAATTTTAAAAACTGGAAATTTGCCTTAATTTAGGAGAAATATCAAGTTGAGGACAAAACTATTGAGATTGAAATTAAGGTTGCTTTTGAGGTTGAAAATAGGTGGAGAGAAGTTTTTAGCTACACGAAATTATTTAGAATAATTACCTTGTAGCTACAGCTTCCATTTCTACTGGCGCAGGCAATTGAATAGCAGCCTTCGGAATGGAAAAGAAAAAAGTACTTCCTGCTCCTTCTACAGATTCTACCCAGATCTCACCGCCCCAGGAAGAGACAATTCTTTTACAAGTAGCTAAGCCTATCCCGGTTCCTTCATATTCTTCGCGCGTATGCAAGCGACGAAACATTTCAAATACCTTTTCGAGGTTTTCTTTAGATATTCCGATTCCATTATCTTTTACAGAAAAAACATATCCGTTTTCAGAAGGCTTCGCATCCACCTCTACAATAGGATCTCTTGCTCCTTTGAACTTCATGCCATTACTAGTAAGATTTTGTAGGAGTTGTAAAAGTTGCGTTCGATGTGCTCTTACAAGTGGTAGGTTTTTATTTTTAATGATTAGCGTAGCCTTTAATAGTTCTATCCGATGTCGTAAGTTGGATTCGACCATCATCATTACGTCCTTAGTGGAAACAAATTTTGTAGGTGCCTCTTGAGTGCCCGCTCTTGAAAAATCTAATAAATCATTTAGCAAGGTTTCCATTCTATCAACAGCGTCGACGATATAATGCATAAACTCATTTCCCGTTTCATCAAAGGAAGAACTATACCTGCGTTTTAAAAGCTTCGTGTAGGAATTAATCATCCGTAGCGGTTCTTTTAAATCATGAGAAGCTACATACGCAAACTGTTGGAGATCTTCATTGGAGTGTTCTAACTGTTTATTTTTAACATGGATCTCCTCGTTTTTAGAATTCAAAAGCAGGTTTTTTTCTTCCAATAACTTGTTGACCTTATTTTGATAATTTAATTTATTTCTATTCCAAAGTAAAAACATAAGAATAGCAAATGTAGTAATGGCGAATAGGTAAATCTGCTGCTTCCGAATTTCTTCGTTTTTTCCCAGCAATTCATTTCCCTTTTTTAGCATTTCAATTTCATGTTCAGATTTTTGGACATCAAACCTCCTTTTAGATTGTCCCATTTCTTCCAACGTCTTTTCGTTCAAGAGAGAATCTTTCATCGATACATACCGCTTATTATATTTATAGGCGATTAATGGTTGATCCAATTGGTCATGCACAAGAGCGAGATGTTTATAAATATCAGATTGGCGGCTACGTGAATCCAATTCTTTAGCAGATTTCAGTGCCTCATTTAGGTAGCGTTTTGCTTTGATGGCTTTTTCCCATTCTAAATACAATTGGGCAATTTCAATTTTATTTCCGATAGCGCTATACGTATCACCAAGTTCTGTTTTAAGTTGAATAGCTTCTGTATAAAATTCTTCCGCCTTGGCGTATTCTTTTTGCGTAACAAAATTACTTCCTATATTGCCTTTGGCGTAGGCGATCCCTGTTCGGTAATTTAATTTTTCAGCTATCTTAAGTGATCGATGATTATAATCCAAGCTTTCTTCATGCATCCCCAACTTGGCATGTACGGCTCCCAACGCTGCTAAACAAGAATAAATAAAATTCTCTTTATTTAAACCATCACAGATTTCTTTTGCTTTTTTATAAGACTCCAAGGCCTTTTCATATTGGAGTTGGTAAAAGAAAATAGTTCCTATATTGTAATGACTATTGGCAATTCCTACAGAATCTTTCTTTACTTCAAAAATAAGCAGTCCTTGCATTTGCTGCTCAAATGCTTTTTCATAATTTCCTAATGCTTGATAAATAGCAGAAATCTGTGAGTAGGCTCTAGCTTTCTCTAATTCTTCGATCAAACCTTCCTCAAATTCTATCACTCGGTAAAATTGCTCCAAAGCTTTTTGGAAATTATTCGTTCTTCTATGCCCCACCCCAGAAAAAAAAATAGCAACAGCAGCAGAAGGATAATCTCCTTCACTTAATGCCAATTCGGCAGAAAGATCAAAATGATAGATGGACTCCAAATACTTTTCTTCAGACTTAGAGAACAGGTGATTGCCTAGTTCGAAATGGGTTTTAATTAATTCTTTAGTGCTTCCCTTAGTTTGAAGAAGGTCTAAGGCATTAAGCAAACTATCTACTTTATTACACAGACCTTCGGTAGGTATTTGTAATAAAAGAACAAATAGTAGATAGGTAAACCTCATAGATTTGGTCTAGAATGGGTTAATGAAATTCTTGACAAATATTATATGCAAATTCTATTCCACACAAAAGGAAATTTAAATCCCCTTTTTTACCGCTTAAAAGAGGAGCTTTTAGTTTGGCACTTTTCTTGTTTTAGTATGGCAGGTCTCTTCCGCTTGACTCCCTTCCCCTTGATTAGATTATAGCATCTCTTGCCATCAACAAATTTTCTATGAAAATACGCCTTGACTTTTCATCTGTTTTTTTCATCTGTTTTTTCTTTGCAACTATTGCAAATGCAACCGTTTTTACTTCTATTGCTGAAGGTGATTTTAAGAATCCAGATACTTGGGATGTTGGTGATGGGAAGACTCCAGGGGCGAATGATGATGTGGTTATAAAACATGAAGTATGGTTAAACCTTACCAGTAAAAAAACGATCAATAGCCTTTCAATATCTAATATTGCAAACCTTAAATCAGGGTTTGATATTTATGGAACAGACTCTTTAGTGGTCTTAAATAATTTGCAAGCAACTTCACATAATATTAATAAATTTCTGTATGTACGGATACGAGGATCTGTGACGGTGATTGTTGAAGGGAATTGTCATTTTTTAAGAATTGCAGAAAACGAGTTTGATAGATATTTCGATTTTACGGTATTAAAGGATGCAAAAACGTTTATCAAAGGAGCGTTTAGATTTGATTATTTAGGTGCTGGTCCGAATGAAAATGAGAAAGAGATTGTAGTAAAAGGTAATGGCTTACTAGATGTAACTGGAAAAACTTCATTTACGAGTAGTGGAGGTCACGATTTTAATTTTGGTATGTATGGTCAAGCTCAAGCTTTTTTTAGAGACAGCTTATTCCTTATATTAAATGGTACTGGTAAGGAAGCAGGGATTACTTTGCATGATACGTCTAGTCTTCAAATATTATCAAGCGCCTATCTATTTAATTCATCTACGACAAGTGATGATTTTACCAAATTAAGAGCGAGAGAAGAAGCTAGTAGTATCTATATTCAGGATAACGTTTACATGGAATCTTTTGGTGCTAAAGTAAAATTGGAGGCAGAAGAAACTGGTGGAGTGTTAACGGTAGGAGGCGATATTGTGATGGATGCTTCAGCGCAAGATGAAGTATCGATAAATATTACTGGTCGAGGGAAAGTATTTTTAGGAGGTGATATCGTGCGCGAAACCAACTTTGGAAAATTAACCATGGATGGGAATGGTGCGCTAATTTTAAATGGTTCTGAACCGCAAACGATACCCGAAGCCAAACTGCCAAATTCCGGTACTGATTCATTATTTTTTAAGAAAATTATTTTAGCGAATACCTCATCTCAGCCCTTTGTCCTTACAGAGGATTTTACTGTTCAAGATTCTTTAGTACTAACAAATGGTAATTTAATAAGTGATTCAACCGCGATGGTTGTATTAGAAGATAATGCTACGATATCTGGCAGCAGTACTGCTTATATTGAAGGCCCTATCAAAAAATTAGGAACCACCGGAGGGCGAGATCTTATATTGCCAATTGGAACTAGTACTGCCTATGCACAGATTACTATTTCAGAGATTACGAATCCTTTATCAGAAGTTACGGTACAGTATGCAAGTGAGCCACCTCCATTTGGGGTAGAATCATTCGAGACAGATATTAATAATGTCAGTACGGATGGATATTGGACGGTAGAAAAAAATACAAATACAGGAGACTTGAATCTTACCTTGACTTGGGAAGATTCAGCTGAAACAAGTATAACAGAAACTGATGATCTTGTGGTAGCGGGTTGGGATGGAACAGAATGGAAAAGTTTTGGTCAAGAATCTTCAGGAATGATTGGAGCAGGTGGATTTGTGGAAAGTTCTTTAAGTGAGCCGCCGCCATTTGGTGTAGAAAACTTTACACTAGCTTCTACTAGTTCCTTAAATTCACTTCCTGTTGATTTGAAGCGTTTTAAAGCGACTCCTCGATCAGGTAGTGTGGACCTAGAATGGCAAACAGAATCTGAAATAAATTCAAGCCACTTCTTAGTAGAGCATTCGACCGATGGAATCAATTTTGTACCCATGGATTATGTCAAAAGTATTGGAGACGTGTCCACTCCTGCCGCATATACGGCTAAAGATATTTCACCTTCTTTCGGTTGGAATTACTACAGACTTAAAATGATTGATAATGATAACTCGTACGAGTATTCACCAACAGAGACTGTTAAGTTAGAAAAAGATATTTCTATACTAGTTTATCCCAATCCTGTAAAAGATGTCCTATTTATTCAAGATACAGAGGGCGTAGAGGAAGAAGTAAGGGTTGAAATCTTTGATAAGAATTCTAGTAAATTATTTGAAAAGATAATTGACTTAAATAACGGTCCTGTTCGATTAATGATTGAAGATATCCATACCTTACCTTCGGGATATTATATTGTGAAAATTACCGGAGAGTCAAGTTGCCAATTCGTAAATTTTGTAATAGCGAAATAAAATAACTTTATTGTACAGTTTCTAAATAACAGGAGCATCCCGTAAGATTTATAGTTTGTCAATGTGATAGAGCTATTAGCCTTAAGCTGTAAGCAATAAGCCCTCTCCAACCGCGTATAATACGCAAATGGAGAGGGCTTATTGCTTATTGCTTACCACTTCTATAAGTGCAGTCAAGTGCAAATAATAGTACTAATCTGCTCTTTGCATGCCTTAAAATTCGGGACGGGATGACTCATGTTTTATACAGTGTTTAGACAAGCTCTTACAACTTCATAATGAAAAATTGTTGATTATGCCTATCATTGTTTTTTTTGTATAAATTACTCACTCATCAACTGCTTATTCCAAATGGATTCCTGCATATTTCGAAGTAGTTCTAGAGAAAAAGGTTTTAAATAAAACCCAGATAAAGCAGGAATTTTAGATGCTCTTAGCTTATCATCAGGATTTAAACTGGTGGTAATCATGCAAATGATAGGGGTTTTATTTTCAGGGAATTTGATGTTTTTATATTCTTCTAAAAATTCCCAACCATTCATGCCTGGCATATTTATATCTAAAAGAATAAGATCTGGCAATTCATTGCCCTGATGATTTTCTTGTAAAAAGAGTAATGCTTTTTCGGCATCTAAATAGGATTCAACTTTGTCACAAGAACCAGACTGTTTAATTACCATCTCTGATAAATAGTTAGTGGGTTTATCATCATCTATAAGCATGATGAAATTGAATTTTTTATTCATGTCTATTTATTTTTTAAAAAAGGTATGGTAAAGAAAAAAGTACTACCTTCTCCAAAAGTGGATTCTACCCAAATTTTTCCTTGATGTAATTCTACTATCTTTCGACAATTAGCCAATCCTATACCTGTTCCTTTATATTCCTCTCGAAGGTGTAATTTTTGGAATAAAATAAAAATCTTTTCATGATGCTTTTGTTTAATTCCAATTCCATTATCACGAATACAAAATGTATATTCATTTTTATCTTTTTTACAGGAAATATGGATCGTAGTTTCTTTGTCTTTCTGACAAAACTTTAAAGCATTAGAAATAAGATGTTGAAATAATTTTCGTAATTCTATTTCATAGCCCCATAGATTTGGTAGTTGATCTACCTTAATGATGGCATTATTAACTGTAATACTAGCCTGCAAATCAATTTGAAGGTCTTGAACCAATTGGTGACAATTTATTTTTTTCAAAACACTATCCCTTCCTAGTCTAGAATAATTCAATAAACCTAAAATAAGATTTCGCATTCGCTCTGATGACTCAATGATGAAATCTAAATATTGGTTAGCGGTACTATCTAAATTATTGGCATACTCAGATTGTAATAATTGAGAAAAATTGGTAATCGTTCGCAATGGTTCTTGTAAATCATGAGAGGCCACATAATTGAATTGTTCGAGTTGCTTATTTTTAATTTCTAAAGACTTCACTCGATATTCTGTCTCCATCGCTTTTCGAAGTTCTAATTTATTTAACTCTAAGTCTTCGTGTAGATAATTCAATCCTTGTAAAACGCGTTGTTCAACCTCTGAGTCTGTATTAAGAATCGTAGCTTCGTCGATATTGCAAACGCCTTTTGAAATACCAAGGATATGTTCAAAAATTTCCGAAAGAAAATCTGTTGTAGGATTATCTATCATTTTAAATTTTTCTTGATATTAGCTACTGCATCAGCAATATCATTGTTTACACTAAATGATTCTAACTTAGTACCAAATAATACAAACCGAATTACGGTATTCATTAAAATATTTTTTCCTGTAATGAACGCTACGTGCGAAACCTTATCACAAATCCTTTCGAATCGTTGATTGATAACTTTCCGTGTTGCTGCATCTGGATGTACCGTATTAGAAACATCAATGATTAGTCCGCACTGGTCTAATTCATCTGCTAATTCTTCTGTTTTTTGGAAAAGCAAATTGATGCTAAATGGGCAAACTATCGGAATTTCATCGTAAAATATTATATTTTCTTCGCGTATAAATATTCGCGCTCTTAATAGTGCTATTTCTTCTGGAGTACTATCCTCGTGATAAGCTCGCTTCTCAATCTTTAATTCATTAGCACTTACTAAATTTTGATTTGATTTAATATTTTGCATCCGTCTTACTTTTAATAATTAGTCTTTTTTTATAGTAAATTCGAAAGTCGTTCCTTCATTTAATTTCGAGTGAACATTAATCGTCCCTCCATGTAGTTCAATAATTTTTTTACACTGTGCCAATCCAATACCTGTTCCTTTATATTCCTCTCTGGAATTTAGTCTTGTAAACATGTTGAATATTTTATCAATATTTTTTTTAGCAATGCCAATACCATTGTCTTTAATTAAAAATTTCCAAAAAATTTGCTGCTCTTGACATTTTACGATAATTTTTGAGGGGACTGTTTTACGTCTAAATTTTATGGCATTAGAAAAAATATTTTGAAATAACATTCTCAACTCTACTGGATATCCTTTTAAGGTAGGCAAACGATCAAAAGTGATTTCTGCTTTACTTTCTTGAATTTCATGATTTAAATCTGATCGAATATCACTTAATAACTTGTCCATATCTACTTCTTGTAACTGACCACTTCTTCCTATTTTAGAATAGGTCAAAAGTCCATTGATTTGATTTTTCATTCGAATAGAAGCCTCACTTAGAAATGATAAATAGGTTTGACCCTCCTCGTCTATCAAGGATTGGTACTTTGAACTTAGTATTTTTGAAAATCCTTCAATCGTTTGTAAAGGTTCTCGCAAATCATGAGCCGCCACATACGCAAATTGTGCTAACTCTTGATTCTTATTTTCCAATTCTCTTAAACTATTTTTTAATAGGGTTATGTCCTGTACTATTCCTAATACAAATCCCTTTTTAGGTTCACATTTTATTTCGTGTCTTAACCATTTATAGGTTCCATTTTTTTTGATGATCCTATATTCAAAAGGAGGTACATCACCAAGTTCACTTTGCTTAAATGCTTCATCAATTATCTTCTTATCTGATTCTACCACTTTGGACATAAATGTATCGGAAGAGTGTAACAGTTTATCGGGGTTCGCTTCTAACTCGAAAATATCATAAAAACTATTAGTACACGTTACAATTTGTGAGGTTAAGGACCTTTTATAGGTTCCCATTTTTAATAAGTTAGAACCCAATTCAAGTAATTTTCGCTCCTCTTCTAGTTTATCTTGTAGTAAATGCTCTTTAATTATTTTACTTAGAGATTGTCCTAGCAATTCTATCAAATAGGTTAAAAATTCCCATTCATTAGAATCCTCTATTTTCACTTGCGAAGAAAAGGTCACCGTGCCATAAACACCATCATTAATTTTCAACGGATTACAGATGATCGCTTTAATATCTAAAATAGATCGGATTGGTAAGTCATAAAAGTTCGTGTTTTTTGTATCCGCACAAAATAAAGTTTCACCAGATTGATAGGCAGTATTACAAAGGGTATCACCAATAGGAACAACCGTTCCTTTTTTGAAATCCTTATGCCAACTAATAGCCTGTAGGATCGTATATTTTTCACCTTGAATATGACTTACTATTCCTGTACTAAAGCCAGTCTTGTCAATACCAAATTGAAGGTATGCTAATAAACATTCATCCAAAGAACTGAAGTCTCTGTTACTCAGTTGAACAAATTCTTTTAATATATCATTTAGATTACTCAAGTTGTTTACAACCGATGTACTGGGACTGAAAGGTTTACCCATGAGATTTTTTCTTGTGAAAAAGATTAATATATTAAAACAAACAATAATTAGTCCAATTTTAACCTATCCCTCTTAAGATGATAATGATAATGAGGCCTAATCGTGCTTTAC
>CAZYAC010000127.1:0-12535 GCA_964645475.1 uncultured Saprospiraceae bacterium
CAAAATAACGCTAAAGAAGTTTTTAATAATTTTTTCATTTTAACACCCGAGTTTTCCTTCAGATTGATAATAAGCAAAAAAGTAAACGTAAATATAGCTCGTTTATATAGAAACAAAAACTTATTCGCAGTTATTGTTTAATATATGTCAAAGTACACGCCAAAAATCCACTGCAAAGCTAGTTTGCTAGTTATATATTGTTAGATTTGGTTATGGTACTTAGATTGTTCTCAAAAATGTAGAATAATGTTCCTCTTTATAAAAATCGAGGATTGTAGATAATGTTCGGAGGAATTCCTGCTCCAATCGCTTTATTCAAATTATAATTAACCATTATTTCATGTGATCCATTACTAACCGACTTTAGAGCTGACAAAGTAAGATCATATGCGTATGCAACGGTCATTTTAGGGTTTAACTTAAATCCTGCAATTATTGCTACGGCGTCAACCGTATTAGAATTATAACCTCTAAACGAAGCACCTCCGAATATATTGTCATTATATTTCAACAAAGCTGATAATTCTATCTGATGCTCTATTAAGTCTGACTTTACAAATAAGGAGGGATGTAGTGTAAATGTGCTTCCAATTTCGAAATTCCCTGCAAAAATAAGAAAATAATTCCGATTCAAAGAAATTTTTGTATTGGCATTTCCACCAGTAAGCGAAATTTGTGATTCTGTCAAATTACTTACGGACAATCCTATTTCAAATTCTTGGCTCTGAAAGTAGACACCCGCATTAAAAATCGGAGCCATTGCTCTGATCTCAGTTAGCGGAAGTGATCCATCATTATGTTCTATATTAGTAGGGTCGTCGCCATAAATGCCGTCGGGAGCTCTTAATTGAGTTCCGTCCAGAGATTTTTCCAGTAAACCACCGGATAAACCTATTGTGAGAAGATGCTGCTTGCCTACTGGCAACCAGTAATTATAGCTGGCCGTGGCCGAAGTAGTTCGTTCGGGCCCTTGCTCTTCATTTTCAATATTTATGCCAAACCCCCCATTCAATCGATACACTGGTAAATGGGCGTTTACTGTTTGTGTGGATGGTGATCCAGGTAAGTCTACCCACTGCTTTCGATAAACGCCAGTAATGCTCAGACTATTGTCCAAACCGGCATAACCGGGGTTAAAATTATACTTATTTAAAGAAAACAAACTGTATTGCGGTGCCTGTTGTGCTGCCAGCGAAATGCCAGCTAACCAAAAAATTAAACAGGTAATTGTTTGTTTCATAAGCGGAGTAGTTTCCGATTTTCAGTTTTTTATATAAGAGTCATTTCACCTGATCTGCTCTTCGAAACAGGTTCACTAAACTACTAAATTCTTGGCATAGATGCCCTACTCATTGTACGGGTAAATTCATCTTTGTTGTCTTTTTAACAAAAATTATATTAAAAAATCGATTTCTAGATTGTCATGAGCGATTAATACGTTGCGGGGTAATGATTTTTCAACCGTATCGTGTAAACCCATTTTATGACTAAGGTGGGTGAGATAGGCACACGCTGGTTTAATTTTTTCGATCAATTCAAGTGCCTGACTTAGATTGAGGTGGGAGTGGTGCTCCTTGTGATGTAAGGCACTAAGCACAAGGAGCTCCGTTCCTTTTACTTTTTCTAATTCGGAGTCACTAATCGTTTTTATATCGGTTAAATAGGTGAACTTATCAATCCGAAAACCCAAAACAGGTAACTTTCCATGAAATGCTTCGATGGGAATGATGGTGGTATCTCCAATTTGAAAGGACTCCTTTGCATCAATATTCCTAAAAACCACGGAGGGCGCTCCCGGATAAGGGTTATGACTAAAAATATAGGGAAATCTTTCTTTTAGAGATGCTTGGACAACTGGACTGGCATAAATAGGCATCTCTTTTCCAGAACGAAAATTAAAAGGTCGTATATCATCTAATCCAATAATATGATCATTATGCTCGTGCGTAAGCAAAACCGCATCCAAACGATCCACCTTAGCTAGTAACATCTGCTGTCGAAAATCAGGACCAATATCGATTATAAATTGTTGGTCGTCAATTTTTAGAAGAATCGCACATCGCAAACGCTGGTCGCGGGGATCATCGGAAGTACAAGCCGAACAATCACAACCAATAACAGGAATACCCTGAGAAGTCCCCGTGCCTAAAAATCTTATTTTCAACGCCTACTAATTTTCTGGGATTACTTGTTTAGCTTCTTCACCATTTCCTTCTATGGCATTGTCTTCTTTAGCATTGAAAACTTGCGTTAATTGATCGTATAGTTTTTTTTCTTTTTCCTCCAATACTTCCGTATCTACATCTACGTTTCCCAGAATTTCGATCAAACAATTGATCCGCGCTTCCGCATCGTAAAACTTATTGATGACGGCAATTCGTTTATTTTCTACAATACAATAACCGGATTGAAAATTCCCACGCTCATATCGGATCGTATAATTAATCCGATCAAAAAGGTCTTCTACTTTTTTTAAGGTATGTTTAGTATATTTAATCATGCGTTTAGTTGACAAACATTAGAATGAAAAGGTTCTATGATCTTGTTTATTACAGACTTTATTCTAGTATCTTCGCAAATATAAGCATTCAATGTTTACCCAACTCCAAATTTCAAATTAAAAAAAAGAACATGCGATTTATTATTTTTTGCTTTTTTACTATGCTTTTTGCTGCAACTACAATTTCTGCCCAAGAGGTGGTCGAGCGGCGATTTAAAGGAGGCGTTATTGGAGGCATCAATCTTTCACAAATTGAGGGAGACGATGCAGCAGGGTATAACAAAATTGGTTTTCAAGGTGGTTTTAGAGTGGCAATCATTTTAAAAGAAAAAATGGATCTAGGAGTAGAAATGTTATTCAGCCAACGAGGCAGCGCCGCTCGTAATGTTAATCAGGGTGCTTTTCCTTTTAAGTTAACCCTTAATTATATTGAAGTACCAGTACTTTTTAATTATAAGGACTGGGAAGCAGAAGAGGAAGATTATTATCGACTCCACTTCCACGCTGGCTTTTCTTATGGACGCTTGATTAACTTTTCCACTGATGTCAATAATTTTACTATACTAGGAGATTTTTTCCGAGACAATGATGTTAGTTGGATTGGTGGTGCTACCTATTATATCAACGAAAATCTTGGTATCACCGCCCGTTACACAAGGTCGCTTTATCCATTTTTTGTTATTGATGAAAATATGATGACCCCTAACGCCAGCCCGCTAGTCGCGTTTCAGCTTAGCTTTCAGACTGTGTACATGTTTTAATGTATACGTTACAACAAATTCATTTACATTTTATAATGCTTTCTTATGCGTTTATTTTTCTTGTCTTTTGCATTATTGTTTTTTGCTTGCAATCCATCCAAACCCGATTCACAAACCAGCACTCAACCGCCAGCACCTGTTAAAGAATCCACCTCGCCCCCAGCCGCTACAGCTGGTCCTTTACTTCCTAGTATCAGTAATGATTTTATGAAAATGCTATGGGAAAATACTTCCTATGTCGATTACACTTTTTATACACTACCAATGAGTATGAGCTTCGATAATCAGCCAGCCATTCAAAATGTACTTGGTCATCTAGAAGCCAGACCAGTTGCCTTAGCTTCGACTTGTAAACCAACTGGACGTGCCTTTTTTCAAAAGGACGGAGAAGACCTTGGCGTAGCAGAATTTTATTTACATACAGATTGTAGATGTTTTGTTTTTTTAAAAGATGGCAAACCCGCACACTCCAATCGAATTAAAGACGAAGGATTGGAATTCTACCAAAACTCTATCCGTCAAGCCGTTCAGCAAACACAACAAAAAGCGCAGTAATGGATAACCGATATGGTGTCATTGACTTGGGCACCAATACTTTTCATTTATTAATCGTAGAAAAATTGCCTAACGGTAACACCCATGAAATTTTTCGAAAAA
Organism: uncultured Saprospiraceae bacterium; assembly: GCA_964645475.1. Lineage (GTDB taxonomy): Bacteria > Bacteroidota > Bacteroidia > Chitinophagales > Saprospiraceae > JALZUU01. The sequence continues at coordinate 3,919 of CAZYAC010000127.1, forward strand.
GAGTATTTGTAAAGTTAGCCAGCGATGGGATCCAAACCATCGGTATTGCTCCTTTTCAGCGTGGACTTGACACCATGATTCAATTCCACCAGATTCTTGGAAAACATCAAGTAAAAAATATCCGAGCCATCGGCACTGCCGCTTTACGTACCGCTAGTAATGGAAACGACTTTGTTCAACTGGTTTCTCAAAAGACGGGCATTGAAATTCAATTGATTGATGGTACCGAAGAGGCCAAACTTATTTATCAAGGTGTCAGAGAAGCTTTTCCAATCAAGGAAGATCAGGTTCTGATCATGGATATTGGAGGTGGTAGCGTTGAATTTATTATTGCCAATCAATCTGGTATTAAATGGTCGCAAAGTTTTCCGATTGGAGTAGCCATATTATTTAAATCTTTCCATAAAAATGATCCTATTTCGTCTGCCGAAATTCAAGAAATAAATATAGAGTTGACCCAAATTCTTAGCCCTCTATTCAAAGCATTGCAGCAACACTCCGTGGACAAGTTAATAGGTGCTTCAGGCACTTTTGACGTCCTGGAGCTATTTCTTTCCAAAGAAAATAATGCTGCTCTTTATGCAACCATTCCCGTTGCTGACTATGCTGATTTTTCAAAAAAATTAATTTTCACCACCGTTGCCGATCGACTTGCGCTCCAACGATTACCAGACTCACGTGCCGACCTTATTGTAGTCGCTCTGGCACTCATTGACTTTGTTGTAAAAACCGCAAATATCCATACGATTATTACTTCCCCTTACGCTATGAAAGAAGGTGTATTAGCAGAAATGACAAAAACTTAGGCTAGTCTAACTTTTTTCTTTGATTATATTAATTCTCTGATTATCTTTGCAAAAAAAGCGTATACAATGGATATATGGATGGCATTGCTGGAGTTACCTGAAATTTATCGGACAGAACCGATTTTTCAGCGCGCATTGATTGCTGCTATTATGGTAGGAATTACCTGTGGTGTCTTAGGATGCTTTTTTGTTTTGAGAAATATGTCTTTGATTGGAGATGCATTATCGCATGCTATTTTGCCAGGGTTGGTATTTGCGTTTATATTGGTTGGTTATAGCACGATTGGTTTTTTTATCGGATCTACGATTGCGGGGATGATAACGGCGGTGATGATTACCTGGATTTCTCAGAATGTTCAAACCAAAGCTGACGCTAGTATTGGCATCGTCTTCACCTTTATGTTTGCGATTGGGATTATTGGAATATCGAGGGTTTCGAGGGTACATGCTGACGGAGGAGATACTTCTCCTCACATTGATATGCAGCATTTTTTGTTTGGGAATTTATTAGGTGTTGAAACGACGGATTTGTATTTGACTGCTGCTGTGATGATCTATGTTTTATTTTCTATTTATATTTTTTACCGCTATTTATTCGTAGCTACTTTTCAAGAAGTGATTGCTGAGACGATGGGTATTTCTGTAAAATCTTTGCATTATTTTTTGATGTTATTGCTTTCCTTTACCGTGGTCGCTTCTCTACAAACTGTTGGTTTGATCCTCGTAGTTGCGATGCTCATCACACCCGCCTCCACTGCTCTTTTGCTTTCTGACAATTTGAAAAAAGTAATTCTGCTTTCTGGTGTCATCGGCGCCATTACTGGTTTTATTGGAATGTCCTTGGCCATTATCCTAGACGCACCTCCAGGTCCAGAGCTGGTCGTAGTGGTTTCCATAATGTTTTTTCTGACGGCCATGTTCGCTCCGAAGAAAGGCTACATTTATCGTTTTCTACAAAAAAGAAAATTAGAAAAAAAGATTCAACAGGAAGACATTTTAAAGCAAGCACTTCGTCTGGGAGAAAAGGGTCCGATTACAAAAGAAAAATTAATGAGCAAGCTAGCTTTTAGTACTTCTTTACTCGGAACACAACTCAACAGACTGAGAAAGAAAGGTCTAATTGAAAATTCGAAAAAGGAAATCGTCCTGTCGGAAGAAGGGAAAAAAGAAGCGAACAGACTAGTCCGGGCCCACCGACTTTGGGAAACCTACATGGTACAGCAAATGGGAATGACAGAAGAACAGATTCACGAAGAAGCAGAAAAATACGAGCATTTACTAACCGACGATATGGTAGAAGAAGTGGACGAAAAATTAGGCTATCCTACTACCGATCCTCACGGATCACGCATTCCTACAAGAAAAGATCATCCAGATTTTCCACTTTCTCATCTAGCTCCTAAAAGCTTGGCACAAATCGATGAAGATCAAATCAGCGAAACCGTTTTCACCGAACTTCAAAAACTGGGATTACTACCAGAAACAAACATTGAAGTACTCGAAAGAACACCAAATTTTATTGAAGTAAATTTGAATGGACGTACCGTGCAGGTTCCCGTCAAACTAGCTAGAGAAATTAATATTAAAGTTCCTTAGAATGTTGAATTGTTGAGGTGTTGAATTGTTGAGGTGTTGATTTGTTGATTTGTTGATTTGACTCTGTTTTCACAGAAAAAACGCAGAGCGGTTCGCGAGTTTTATGTTGGAAATTTAATTTTAACGCCAATCATGATTACAAAACCTACATTGTTTAGCCTTAGGAGTTCTTGCCAGGCCCCAGCATGTTACCTTTTGGTTTACTTTCTTAATTTATCAAGAATAGATCTTGATAGAAATATTTTTTATTTTAGTCAAGAAAGAAATCGGCATTATTTGTCCAAATCATTATTAGCCATATTATACCAAAACCTATAAATACATATTCTACAATCTTTATCCCTTCCTCAGAAAACATCCAAAGATTGTTTTTTGAACCTGATTCATTATGTCTTTTCATATGATACCGATTCATTTTATTGAAGATGAATACTCCAAAAACTATTATTGCTGAAATTATTAACTTTTGTACTATTGTCATATTTTCTGGTTACAGGTAACTATTAAATATCCACACGTTATTTTTCCAATTCAACGATTCAACAAATCAACGATTCAACGATTCAACATTTCAACAACTATAACTCCTTAGACAAATCGTCCAAATCACTATCAGACTTATCATCTTTTCCCAGTCGATTAAATAATCCATTTAAACGATACATTTCATCCAAGGTATCATCCAAATAAAAATGCAGTTCCGGTACGCGGCGCATATGTCGCTTAACTCGGTTAGCCAAGGACTGACGAAGCTTCTGGTTACTAGCATCCATTTGCAGAATAACTGATTGCTTATCTTCTACATTATAGACACTAAGATAAACTTTGGCGATTCCCATATCTGGTGATACTCTTACCGAAGTTACGGTCACCATTGGCTGAGTACCATATATATATCCTCCTTCATTCTGTAATACCATGCTAAAATTCCTGCGCACTACCTCTCCTACTTGTTTTTGTCTTTTCGATTCCATAATACAAATTTACAAATAAACCTTGCCGATTGAAAGTTTAATCACAACGGACATAAAACTCTATTTGAGTTACTTTTGTTTTGTTAAAAATGAAGATAAAATGCTTCTTGCTATTCGCTTCACTCAATCGCGATTAAGCTAAGCAAATAGCCAATAGCAAACGGCCAAAAGCTTTAAAAAAGATTACTTTTGTTGAAGTTGTTTAATAATTCCAAAAGCAGCTGAGAACTAGAGAAAATTATTTAGATCGAGCCTCTTTTTTGTTTGCATAGTCGCGCTATGGAAACAAAAAAAGGTGAAGAGATGGATAATTTTATCAGTTCGCAGGCAATTTTGGAGTTTTTAAATAACTTCGTCTATAATTTCGTTTATATAAATGTCTAATCACCAAAACATACTAAAAAGTTCCCTCACCTACCTAAAAGGGGTTGGTCCGAAACGAGCGGAACTGCTCAAAACGGAATTACGAATCTTCACTTATGAAGATTTATTATACCACTACCCTTTTCGGTATGTTGATAAAACACAGTTTCATAAAATTGGGAATCTACGTTCAGATAGCGAAACGGTACAACTAAAAGGTATCCTACGTCGACTGACGAATGAAGGTGCTGGACGAGGACGTCGACTCGTAGGTAGGCTACGCGATGAAACTGGGGCTATCGAGCTGGTCTGGTTTAAAGGTGCTACTTGGATTGAAAAAGCACTAACGATAGGAACAGAGTATGTCGTCTTTGGTAAGATCAATAATTTCCGAGGGAAACTCAGTCTTCCACATCCAGAAATGGAGGCAGTGTCTATTGCCAATACTAAACAAGCGGCTACCTTTGCGCCTGTTTATTCTAGTACTGACAAATTAAATAATAGCGGTCTAGACACTAAAGTTCGACGAAAAATGATGGTCCATCTTTTTGGAAAAATCACACCAGAAGATCTTCCGGAAAATCTACCCGATTATCTGGTTAAAAAATTTAAATTTCCTTCTCGTTTTTCAGCTATTCGCCAAATACATTTTCCAAAATCACAAGCGGAACTAGACCTTGCTACTAAGCGACTAAAATTCGAAGAATTATTCTTTTTACAGCTTCGTTTACTGCAAATAAAAAAGCGAAGAAAAAATGCTATTCGTGGATATGAATTTGATACGATTGGAGAACATTTTAATACTTTCTTTAAAGACAAACTTCCCTTCGAGCTGACCGGTGCACAAAAAAGAGTGATTAAAGAAATCCGTAAAGATATGGGGGCCGGCATTCAGATGAATCGCTTATTGCAGGGAGATGTAGGAAGTGGAAAAACGATTGTAGGATTGATGTGTATGCTCATAGCGCTGGACAATGGCTTTCAAGCTTGTATGATGGCACCTACTGAAATTCTGGCCCAACAACATTATACGGCACTGCAAGAATATCTGGAAGACAGCCCATTAGAAGTTGGATTTCTTTCGGGTAGTATTAAAGGAAAAAAAAGAAAAGCATTATTAGAAAAATTAGCCGCAGGAGACATTCATATACTCGTTGGAACACATGCCCTGATTGAAGATTGGGTAATCTTTAAAAACTTAGGGTTAACTATTACAGATGAGCAACACCGATTTGGCGTAGCACAGAGAGCCAAACTTTGGATGAAAAGTAAGCCCTATCCACCTCATGTGTTGGTGATGACCGCTACACCGATTCCGCGAACCCTAGCCATGACTTTATACGGAGACCTCGATATTTCTGTGATCGATGAATTGCCTCCTGGTAGAAAGGAGATTAAAACGATTCATCAAACCGAAAATAATCGATTGCGGATGATTGGTTTTATGAAACAAGAGATTGCCAAAGGACGACAGATTTATGTGGTATATCCGTTGATTGAAGAATCCTCCACTTTGGATTTATTAAATCTAGAAGAAGGCTTCGAGAGTCTTAGTCGAGACTTCCCGATTGATCAAGGATTTCAGATCAGTGTGGTACATGGGCGTATGAAAGCCAAAGACAAGGATTTTGAAATGCAGCGATTTGTGCGCGGTGAAACGCAGATCATGGTAGCTACCACCGTGATCGAAGTAGGCGTGAATGTACCCAACGCCTCCGTGATGGTGATTGAAAACACCGAACGATTTGGGCTTTCCCAGCTGCACCAATTACGAGGTCGAGTTGGTCGTGGAGCAGATCAGTCTTACTGTATTTTAATGTCCAGTTTTAAATTGAGTAAAGAAGCTAAATTCCGGATCGAAACCATGGTGCGTACTAATAACGGTTTTGATATTTCGGAAGCAGATTTAAAGCTTCGTGGCCCTGGAAATATTGAAGGAACCCAACAAAGTGGTATTTTAGACTTTAAAATTGCGAATCTTGCACAAGACGGAAAAATCCTCCAAGTGGCTCGCGAGGTAGCCACACGTATCTTAGAAGACGACCCTAAACTCGATAAAACACACCATTCACCTTTAAGAACCTATTTGGAAACCCATGGTAAAAAAATTAAATTATGGAGCAGAATCTCTTAAATTCACGTTAATTGCTTGAAAAGGCACCGTTTTGGTGTTACATCAACCATAATTAATAGTCTAAGAATCAAACCTTTATCCCCGGCGATCTTAATTAAACTTTATTTTAGAACGCTGATAACAGTTTTAGACCTACAAACGTTAGGTATTTGGGATCAAAACCGACAAACATGAATACTAGGAAAATAATTAACATACCATCATCGCGACTGCTGACTTTTTCCGTCAGTATGCTATTTATTCTATTCGTGGGTAGTGCTTTACGAGCTAACGATACAAAGCCCGCAGATTTTCGTACCACTGTAGACGGACCGCACGTTTTTTACCAAGGAGACAAGATCAGTGTACGAAATTTCATGATCTCTGCCAATCTCTGCCAGATGGACGAAGAGGTTTTTGCCGCAGATGATTTTATCAGTTTATATTGTAAAATAGACCCTGCTGGTCAGATCGGTTTTAAATTTCCACTAAGAAAAGAACATAAACCTACTCCTTCTATCTATCCTGAAGCAGATAAACTATTTGCCATTTCTGACATCGAAGGTAATTTTAGTGCTTTCGCTTCTACCTTAAAAAATAATGGCATCATTGACGATCGTTTTCGCTGGAATTTTGGCGATGGACATCTAGTGCTGGTTGGAGATTTCTTTGATCGAGGCGAACATGTGACAGCTTGTCTTTGGTTAATTTATAAACTTGAAGAAGAAGCTAAAAGAGCAGGTGGTCAAGTACACTTTATCATTGGAAATCACGAAGAGATGAATATGCGAGGTGATGAGCGATTCGCTGTTACTAAATATAAAAGAGTTGCAGACAAAATGGAAATGCCAATCCGAGATCTCTATGAAAAGAATACGGAACTAGGCCGTTGGTTACGTAGCAAAAATGTAGCAGAAAAAATCGGTAACACGATCTTTACACATGGCGGTATTTCTCCGGCTTTTGCAAAAAGTGGTTTGACTTTAAAAGAGACTAATAAGATTGCACAGCAGTTTATGGGAGAATCTTTCCGACTGATAGAATTACAATCCAACAATAAAATTACTCCGATGGTATTTGCCAAAGATGGTCCGATGTGGTATCGTGGTTATTTTAAAGAAGATTTAGGGATCAACGAATTACAAGCGGTGTTGGACGTTTACCAAGCAGATCATATTGTGGTGGGTCATACGATCGTGGACGAAATCGCTCCCATGTATGAAGGCAAACTTATTCCCATTGATGTAAAACATGCTATGCAGGTTAAGAAAAAAGGATTTAATGCTATTCTTAAAACTGGGCCTCATGTTTTTTATCGAGTAAATGCTGCCGGAGAACAAGAAGAAATGATTATGGTAAAGAAGGAAGAAATACCCGTTTTAGCTGAACAGCAGGTGGAGCCGGTACCTGATTCTGATCCGGGCTTATCAGCAGCACAAGCCGATGTGGTTCCTTTCCAAGAAACAGTACCTGCTCAAAAACCAGTGGAAAAAGAAAAAGTAAACGATGGCATTCCGAAGGTGCTAAAAGCCATCGACGAAGGAGATTTAATGGTGTTAAAAGGTTACCTTTACGATCACGATATTGATGCGCCTTATGAAGGTGAAAAATTCACTTTATTACATTTCGCAATTGGTCGCTCTCGTCTGGATATTGTACAATTTTTAATGGATGAGGACGCAGATCCAGATATTTTTTATCAGGATAAAACAGCCTTGATGTACGCTGTTAAAAAGAATGAAACAGCCATCATAAAATATTTGGTGGATTTGGGAGTGAGTGTAAAAATTGGAAACAAAAGATCTAAAACGGCACTGCATTACGCGGCTCAATATAGTACGCCAGAGATTGTCCGATTATTGGTAGAGCATGGAGCGAAAATTAATCACCAAGATGCGAGTGGTCAGACACCGCTTATGATAGCTGAAGCAAAGAAAAATATTCCAGTGGCGAAATTTCTAAAAGGATTAGAATAGATTTTCTATTAAATAGCATATTCGAAAAACAGTAATAATTTAGAGCCTGTTCTAAATCCAGTGTTTTTCAACTCCAATCCTGCCGGCAGGCAGGTTCAAACTCAAAAACAACTTCAAATTACTTATTAGTAAAAATCACTTAAAAAAGATTGGCTGTCAGTTAGTTAGGAATAATTGGTTTAAGAGTTTGCGATTGAGGTTGAGGTTGAGGTTGTTTTTGAAATTTTAAAACCTAATGACACAATATTACTGACAGTCCGAAAACCTATCCTTTTACGCTAATTTCTGGCTCACAGTTTACCGGAAAATTCACGGATCGTGCAATGAAACAGTATTTGTGTGCTTTTTCGTGCAAAGCAATTGCCTTTTCAACCATTCCTTTTTTTTCTATGACCACTTGAGGGCGCAATGTCACTTCCGTAAACTGACCGCTACCGTCCTTGTTTTCTTCCATTATTCCATTTGCCTTGTCCGAATACTCCGTAACCACAATTCCTTCCGTAGCACATAAATGCAGGTACCAAAGTAGGTGACAAGAAGACAAGGCTGCTACCAGTTGCTCTTCAGGATTATGACGGTTTGAATCTCCTAAAAAGGCAGGATCAGAGGAGCCTTTAATGATGGGTTTATTTTTTATTTGAATTTCGTAGTCACGATCGTAAGTTCGATAGGTTTTGGTGCCTTCACCGCGGTTTCCCATCCAGGTTATTTTGGTCTGGTATTGATGTTTTTTTTTCAAGGTATGAATTTTATCTATAAATGGGGTTGAGGGGCAAGGAATATTGAATA
>CAZYAC010000128.1:0-12534 GCA_964645475.1 uncultured Saprospiraceae bacterium
AGTTGACTTTTTACACGAATGTCAAACGGTAAAGCAAAGTACGAATTTTGTGTTGGTTTTGGAAAATAGAAAGGATCTAGGCTTGGGTTATACTAAATATGACACAAAATTAAAGGGCGTTAGCTAAAGGAACAATACCCAAAAGGAGTATTTATAATAAGGAGATTTTTTTAAATGTATAAACAGCTATAAATGAATGCTGTTGGCAAAATTTAGTAAGTCATGCTCCATATTTCGGTTAGACATTAACTGTATTCCAAAAGGCATTTTTTCCTGATTTATCCCCAAGGGAATGGCAATTGCTGGAATACCAGCCATGTTAGCCTGAACAGTATAAATATCAGCTAAATAAGCAGCTACGGGGTCCTCTGTTTTATCACCAATCTTCCATGCTACTGATGGGGTAACGGGCATTACGATATAGTCAAATGACTGAAAAATTTCTTTGGTTTGTTCCGTGATTAACCGACGAACCTTTTGTGCTTTTTCATAATAGGCATCATAATAACCTGCGCTAAGAACGAAAGTTCCCAACAATATTCGGCGTTTAACTTCTGTGCCAAAACCTTCAGTGCGCGATTTTTTGTAAGTATCTTGGAGGTCAGCTACCGCTGGACTTCGATACCCAAAACGAACGCCATCATAACGAGATAAATTAGTAGATGCTTCTGCTGTAGTAAGCACATAATATGCCGGAATTAAATAATCCAGTAATTTAAAATCCAAATCAACAACTTCATGTCCATCTTTTTTTAATTTTTCTAAAAAAGCCAGACTCGCCGTTCGAATTTCGGCATCCATAGACGGGTGATCAAGCGCAGATTTGAAATAGGCAATCTTTTTGGGAGTTATTTCCGTATCCAGTTCGCTATACTTTTCTACGACTGATTGCGAAGCGGTACTGTCATATTCATCTGGTCCTGCCATTATCTCTAGCAATAGGGCAGCATCCGAAACGGTATGAGTGATGGTCCCAATTTGATCAAAGGAAGAAGCATAAGCCAAAAGACCATATCGTGAAATTCGTCCGTAAGTAGGTTTCATACCTACTAATCCACAAAAGGCAGCTGGTTGTCGTACAGATCCTCCCGTATCACTCCCCAAGGAGGCTAGACAGGTGTTGGCCTGCACAGAAACGGCAGAGGCACCCGAAGAACCACCAGGTACTCTATTTTCTCCTACGGCATTAATAGTAGGGCCGTAAGCTGAGTTTTCGTTGGCAGAGCCCATCGCAAATTCATCGCAATTAACTCGTCCGATGACGATTACATCTTCGTCTAATAATCGCTGTAGTGCCGTGGCTGTATAAAGAGATTCAAAACCAGATAGGATTTTTGACCCACCTGTAACTTGATGGTCTTTATAACAAATTACATCTTTGATAGAAATGATCATCCCATACAGTCTTCCCATAGAACTTGGATCTTTCGCAAATTTTTCGTCCAATTCCTTTGCCCGTTGTTTGGCACCTTCCACAAAAACCTCCAAATAAATATTTAAATTTTTGGTTAACTCAATGGTGCTTAGATAATCTGACACCAACTTAGTAGTGGTAAGATTACCAGATGCTATTTGTTTTTTTATAGAAACAAAATCGTTGTTCTTCATGAATTTGTGGTATCAGAAAAAAGATTATTTCAATTTATCGAGTAGTTCAGGAAGGGTATGTTTTTCTTGTTCCCCAGAAGTCATATCTTTTAAGGATAAATTTCCGGAATTCATTTCTTCGCTGCCAATTACGATCACGAAAGGCACTGCTCTTGCGTTGGCGTATTTCATTTGTTTATTCATTTTGGTAGGTTTTGGATAAAGTTCTGCAGAAATTCCAGCGGATCGCAATTCGTTTAAAACAGAAAAGGCATATTGATGTGATGGTTTATCAAAAGCAACGAGTAAACATTTTAACTGTACCGCAATGTTCTCTGGGAATAATTTGAGTTCTTCCATCACGTCAAAAATCCGCGCTGCTCCAAATGATACACCAACGCCAGAAACACCTTTGAGACCAAAATTTCCGGTCAGGTCATCGTAACGACCACCACCACCAATACTGCCCATGACGGCATCGTTGGCTTTTACTTCAAAAATACAACCGGTATAATAACTTAATCCACGAGCGAGGGTAATATCAAATTCTACTTTGTTTGCAGCGGGTTTAGTGTCAAAATATTTGTGAAATTCTTCTAGCTCTTCAATTCCTTTTAATCCCGTTTCACTATTTTTAAATAATTCCTTTAGTGGTTCTAGCGCTGTAACCGAAAGCATTTTCTGAATCTTTTCAATAGCAGCATTTTCCAGACCTCGAGCTGCGAGTTCCTTGGTTACTCCTTCCATGCCAATTTTATCAAGCTTGTCAATAGTCGTGGTCATGGCCATAAAATTGTCGGCCACACCAGCGGCTTCGGCCATTCCAAAAAGCACTTTTCGATTGTTGATTTTGATGGTAACGTTAACTCCTAAGAGACTAAAAACCTCGTCGTAAATCTGGGCTAGTTCCGCTTCCAGCATTAAAGAGTCGGAACCTACCACATCCGCATCACATTGATAAAATTCCTGATACCGTCCCTTTTGTGGACGATCTGCACGCCAGACGGGTTGAATCTGATAGCGTTTAAACGGAAAATTAATATCGTTTTGATTCATCACGACGTAGCGAGCAAAAGGTACCGTCAGATCATACCGCATTCCACGCTTGGAAACGCTTTGAGTAAATTTAGCGGAATTCTTTTCCGCGAAAGCGGTCGCATCAGACTTGTTCAGATACTCACCATTATTAAGTACTTTGAAAAGTAATTTATCACCTTCGTCTCCGTATTTACCAGTGAGGGTAGAAAGATTTTCCATAGCAGGTGTCTCAATAGGTTGATAGCCATACTTAACGAAAACTCGCCGAATAGTATCGAAAATATAATTGCGTTTGATAACCTGCGAAGGAGAAAAATCGCGGGTACCTTTGGGAATGGATGGTTTCATAACCGGAGGATCAATTAATTTTTTTGATAAGAAAAAAGAGGGCTCTCTGATGGCATTCTGTCTGTTAGTATGTTAGCTACTCAATCGCGTCTTCAGACACGATTGAGAGTAGCCAATGGCAAAATGCTAATAGCCTTTATAATGCAGATGTAAATTGCTTTAAAAAGCGAACATCATTTTCAAATAATAATCGGATATCATTGATTCGGTAGCGGAGCATAGCTTGTCTTTCTATACCCATTCCAAATGCAAATCCCGTATATTTTTCCGAGTCGATTCCGCAGTTTTCTAGCACTTTCGGATCTACCATTCCACAACCCAATACTTCTACCCAACCTGTATATTTACAAACGTTACAACCTTTAGCATCACAAATAAAACAAGATACATCCATTTCAGCACTAGGTTCTGTAAACGGGAAATAAGAAGGTCTTAATCTAATTTTTGTTTTGGGACCATACATCTCTTGTGCAAAATATAACAAGGTTTGCTTAAGATCTGCGAAAGAAACATTTTCGTCCACGTATAAACCTTCTACCTGATGAAACTGACAATGTGCTCGTGCCGAAATGGTCTCATTTCGATATACGCGACCGGGGGCAATGATTCGAATCGGAGGTTTTTGATGAGTCATGACTCGAGCCTGGACAGAAGAGGTATGCGTTCGCAATAACATAGAGGTACTATCCTTGAGATAGAACGTATCCTGCATATCTCGTGCGGGATGATCCTCTGGTGTATTCATGGCGCTGAAATTATGCCAGTCGTCCTCTATTTCACGATCCTCAGCCACCGTAAAACCGATGCGAGAAAAAATATCAATGATCCGATCCATCGTAATGGAAATGGGGTGACGAGAACCCAAGGCTATGGGTTCTCCAGTAGCGGTCAGGTCGAGACTTTGTGCTTCGGATGCCGCTGCGGCATTACTTTGTGCTGCTTGTAGTGCGGCTAGTTTTTTCTCAGCGGTCTGCTTGGTTTGATTGACCAGCTGACCATATTCCTTTTTCTGTTCGTTAGGAATATTACGAATCTCACCCATCAACGGTTTGAGAATATTTTTTGATCCCAAATATTTAATCCGGAATTGCTCAATTTCCTCTGTCGTACCGGGATTGGCAGACTGAATTTCTGCTAAGATGTCTTTTACTTTATCGAACATACCACTAGTTTTGTTTGAAGTGAACAAAGGTAATATATTGTAGGGAATTATGCTATTTGCCAATTGCAGCCAATTAATGGAAATTTAGACAAACACATATATAGACAAAACAATGAAAAGAAATTAATTAGTTCCACTAAATAGCCAAAGACAGACCATGTATAAGGCATAGGGATAAAAATAGCATCATAAGGGATAAAAAAGAGCGCTGACGATAATGGTCAGCGCTCTTTTTCAGCTTCAAAAACGACTTAATCAGACAAACTCTTTGGTAGAATAATCTGGTTCTTTAGAAGGTGGTCGCATATTTCCACCGTCTTTTTTCATGCCTTGTTTGGCAAAAAATCCAGCTACGACCCCAAAAATAAATCCACCAATATGAGCCCACCATGCTGTTCCACCACTGGCTGCTGCTTCAGGCCCGAGAGAAGAAAATCCACTATATAGCTGTTGTGCAATCCAAAAACCTAAAAACCAAAAGGCAGAAATATAAATAGCCCGGAAAAAATAAATCACAAATAGTTTAACCCTGGATTTTGGAAACATAACCAGATAAGCACCCAATACCGCCGCAATCGCTCCACTGGCTCCCACCGTAGGTATAGAACCTGGACAGGCACTATCTCCTTGCATGCAAGGTGGCGTACCGCAGATACTACAACAGCTTGATAAGTCCATTCCTGTTCCATTACTCAGATAAATATGTAACGCAGAAGCGACCAGTCCGCCCATTAGATAAAAAATTAAAAAGGGAATACTACCCACGGTTGCCTCAATATTATCGGCAAAAATCCAGAGAAAAAGCATATTACCCACAATGTGCATAATGCTACCGTGCATAAACATACTAGAGAATAAGGTGTAGTAATTATTACCGTTGAGAATATCGTTGGGAACAGAACCAAACTCACAAATCATTAAATTAGCATGAGTCATCTGAATTAAAAAGGCGATAATGTTCAGACCAATAAAAGCATAGCTTACATAAGGAAAATATCCACCTTTGACTTGATCGTCACCAATTGGAAAAACCATAAGATATCGAAATTGAAATTTTTAAATACTTGTGTTTAGAAGGGCAAATTGAAGTTTTTGAATAACTTCAATATAAACAAAGGTAGGTAAAATTTATTATTTCAATTTAATCACGAATAAATCATCAACAAAAAAAATTAGCCAATCTAATGTCTTTTATGAAAGATAAATGACCGTCGATCGACTAATTATTTTGAATCTAATTGAATAATTCTATTGTTCCAATACAAGAGAGAAACTATAATCTTCTTGTTCAATTTCGTTGGAGTCTTGCGGATAAGGATTGACCGTAACTAAACGAAAAACGTATCCGCCTGTTTCTACTTCAGCATCTTGAGGCTTACTGGGATCAAGGGTAACTTGAAAAGTATGTTCGGTGTCGTCAACCGTAACGTTAAACAAAACCGTAACCCAGCCGGCAACAATACAGTTGACATTAACTGGACATCGACTATCTTCTACTACACGCTCCGCCTGTACAGATATATCGTGGTCCGAAAAAACGGCAGTTTCTGAAATTTTTAATTGAAAAATCTGATCCAACGTGGGCATATTTTCGGAATCATTATTATTTTTTGAGCATGCAAAAAAGGTGAGACAAGTTCCTAAAATGAGTAGAAGTGTGAGGTTTTTCATCGCTTTAAGTTTTATGAAGTTGTTTAATAATTAGGAAACTCAAAAGAGTCGCATATTATCTGGAAGACTACATATGAAATGACAACGTTGGGTCGCGATGGTTGCCTTATGATTACTTTAACATAAAAAATAAATTTTTGAGGTCAACCTTAAGTAAATGTGAAAATTAGTGGATTCAATAGGTTCTGAATCAAACTAAAGCGCGTAAGCTTTAAAGTATTTACACTCTTTGATTACCCAATCATAAAAATCAGTTTCGGCGTAATCAGACGCTAATTGTTGGTAATAAACGCGATATTTAGTAGGGAGATTGGGTAGATGATTAGGGCTAGCAGGCCGTTTGTATCCACTACTAGTAACGTAGGTCAACCAATCACAACGAGCCAGCCAAAAAGCCGCTCGAGCGGAGCGCTCTTGATCTTTGGACACTTCTAACACTTTTTCAAAATAACTTTTGGCCTTGGAAAGGTCATGGTTTTCTTTGTTCCCAAAAGGAAAATACCAGTGTGGAAAAACATCCGATTTTGCATATCGCCAATTCCCACCACTTCTAAAATAATCCATTGCGTTCCAGCTGGGACCAAAATAAGATAGGTTAAAATGAGCAAGCCCCAATTGGTAATAATGAGTTGCACTATTGGCATAATCGGAGTTGGCTTGAAATTCTAATTCAAAAATATGTTCTAAAATTCCCGGACGATTATAAATTAATAAACTATCTGGTTGTTTACAGTGTATACAAATTTCGGCTCGCTCAAGGAAAGGATTAAAACGATTTTCACCTCGCTGTGCTACAGGTATTCGTTTAAAAGATTCGAGTGCGGCGGCGGCGTTGCCATTGTTCCAAAGCATAACGCCTTTGATGTCTAGCAAATCATCTACTATTTCAGTACCATCTTTATTCGTCGTCAAAATTTTATCAAATCTTGATTTTTCCGGATCAACAGCAATCGCAATTAAGTCGTCGATAATATTGGATTGTGGATTGGGTTTGATGGCTTCGAGGGTATGATGCATTCGAAAAGCTTTACCCGCATGACCCGACTG
This sequence comes from uncultured Saprospiraceae bacterium, assembly GCA_964645475.1. Taxonomy (GTDB): domain Bacteria; phylum Bacteroidota; class Bacteroidia; order Chitinophagales; family Saprospiraceae; genus JALZUU01. The sequence goes on from CAZYAC010000128.1 coordinate 6,854, forward strand.
TAGATATTCGTAAGCCAGTTTATCATTGACAAATTTTTCGAACTCAGGATACTTTTCATACAAGTCATTTTTCTTAATGATTTGCAAAAGTTCCTGTTCTTTGTCATCGTTTATTTCTTGGTAGTTGGATATTTTTAAAACCAGCCTAAAAACGGCTAATTGTTCTTGTAGCTTTTCATTGGGTAATGTTTTTTCAAGATCCTTAAAAGCATGATCTGCGGCATACAAGTCATTAGAAAGATAAAGCAGATAGCCTTCGGCGAGGCGCCATAATTCTGGACGGCGAACCTTTTTTTCCTTACTAGCCTGAATTACAAATTGTGTCAAATCAATCAAATTTGCGGTCGCTTGTTTTCGAGGGATTTTATGAAATTTTGCATTATCTTTTTGGTAGCGATTAAATTCAGTTCCCAAAAAATCCTTTTCCAAATTTTTAATTTCTTTAGCAAGCAATAATTCTAGGTTGTCGTTTTTAGGGTCAAGTGCATAAATCGCACGCATGTCATTGACGGGTTTGCTATGATTTTCGCTGGCGCGCATGGCGTGCAGGGTAGCTCGTTCGTGATTACTTTGACAAAGCAACATACATTCTTGCCATTCTTTTTCGCTGCGGATGCTAAAACTTTGAAACGCCGCCTCGCGTTTGGAGGGACTACGATCAAAAACGAGGGAAAATAAATAGGCGGCTTCCACGCGTTGCCCAGTTCGTGATAGCGCTCCTGCTTTGTGGGCGAGAATCCAGTCGTGTAAAATGCTTTCTACAGGATCAATTCTTGGGAGTAATCGATCATACAAATCCAACGCCATTTTATAGTCTCCTGCGTAGTGCGCTAATCGAATCAATTGGTAGGCATACCGTAATTTAATATTGTTGGATTTTAATTTAATAAAGACTCTTTCGCCTTCATAAATTAATGCCTTCATCGCTACAGGATCTCTTTTGGGACCTTCCCAAGCGTTGACATTACGGGATACATGTGGTTCACAATTTTTGGCAAAAAGCAAATAGTTGATGGTTTCTGTACATTGATGATCTACAAGATGCTTCGCAAAAGAATTACGACTCAATCGGAGACCGAGTTTATTTTTTTTCTTTTCGCTGGCTCGTTGAATAGCTTGAATGTTTTCTTTTTTTCCATAGACAATCTCTTTTATTTCTTTTTCGTAAAAAGCATCACAAAAAATCGAATTCCATTCTTGCAAATTAGAAGTGTTACGAACCGAATCAGCTAGATCATAACTATGATAAAAATCGTCAAATCGCAGAAAAAAATCGGTAAAAGGCGAACCAGTGCGGACCAGATTCGCATCAAAAAAACTGTATCCTTTGAATAAATAATCTATCGGCCCACATCCCTTACTGATTTGATTGGGAATGCTAACGATGATAATAGTTAAAAGGGTAGAAACGATTTTTATAAACGGAGACATAAGACTTTATTCTAAAATAGTTTTATGGGAAAAAAAGACAATTTTTTAGCCATACAAAATTATTTAGAATAAAGTCTATAGGCTACAGTTAATTGACTTCCCCAAAGATACGCTGAATTTCTTTTATTTCAGAAACTGGATAATTGGTTATCGTCAGCGAATCGAGATGATAGAAAATAAGATTTCTTTTTTTTGAAGACAGCGCCAATTTTAGTTGTTGCGATACAATTTTTAAAGTACTTGATGAAATAGATTCAAGCCTAATCTGATCACCTGGATATAGGTAATGACCGTTTAGATAAGTAGACTGCTGCACGGTGTAGCGATTTTTAGCTGCTTGCGTGTAAAATTTTTGATCACTTAGATTAGACGTATCTAGTTGGTTAAGCAATTTGATCATTTCTCCATCTCGAAATAAAACGCCCCAACGAAAAATTGGTAACGCGATATCAAGTGGAAGTGCGTAATCCATATTGTTTTTTAAATAAGTTGACGTTATTTTATCATCCAAGATAGAATTTTGAGTATCCCATTTTTGCAAATCTCCTACGTTGTAACACATCAAGGCCCCCCGATCTGCGGGTGGAATACCTGTCTTTTCGGGATATTTAAGTTGGTGTAAACGAATGGTAACCGAGAGTTTTTTCTTTTCTTTTTTTAGCTTCTTTTGTAAAACAGTCAAAAAGTGGAAATAATTTTCTTGAGACTTTCCGCTCCAATCACAGTCTATTTGAACTTCGGGAATCTGTACGCCGGGTAGCTCTTTGTGAATAGCATTGATTTTAGAAAGTACCTTCTCTGTTAGATTTACAATATCAGTATCTTTTATTTTTAAGAAAGTTCGATTCGTAATAAAGACGGTAGGAATGATGAAGGACGGTAGATTTTGAGATGTACGAATGGTTATGACAGAAAGAGGAATCGGTTCTTGGTGTTCCGTATCCCAGTCTACATCAAAAAAACGGAGGTATAGTTTTTTGACGGCTAAATTTTGTAGATAATCGGTTTCGGGGGTAGTGAGATTTATTTCATTTTTCCAATGATAGAAAGCAATCTCCGGTGTTGCGTAAGGAGAGGAATCGCCACAACTAAAAAAGGAAATCAATAAAACAAAAAAAATAGTTAATCGCAAAGATCAATTATTATAAAATGTTTAATAAAAATAGACTTTATGCTGAAATTTTTTGTAAAGAAGCGAAAAAGATCATTTGGAAGCATACTAATTATTTTAGAATAAAGTCTAATGTCAACCAATTCCTTCCCGCAATAAATCGTGGAGATGAATCATTCCCAAATATTTATGATCTTCTACAACCGGTAACTGAGTAATACTATTATTGCGCATTAAGTCCAAAGCTTCTCGTGCGAGTTGTTGTGGACCTACGTGTTGCGGATTAGCGGTCATAATTTGTTTGGCCATTAAAACACTGAAATCCGAATATTTAGAAAGCATCCGCCGGATATCTCCATCGGTGATGATGCCGAGCAATTGCTCTTGCTCGTCGATGACTGCTGTGGCACCGAGTCGCTTAGAGCTGATTTCAAAAATAACTTTCGGGATCAGCGTAGTAGGAAAAACGGTGGGTTTTTCGTTGTTAGTAATTAGATCGCTGACTCGCAGATGTAGTTGCTTTCCAAGTGTTCCGCCTGGATGAACTTTAGCAAAATCATCTTTATTGAATCCTCGAAGTCCGAGCAAGCACATGGCGAGGGCGTCTCCCATGACCAATTGCACCGTAGTGCTGGTCGTCGGCACCAAATTATTAGGATCCGCCTCTGATTCGATAGGCGTATGCAATAAGAAATCGGCACGGGTTGCTAAAAAAGAGTCTTTTCGACTTGTCATCGCAATAAGGCTAGCTCCCAGGTTTTTAATCATGGGCAATAAGGTTTTTAGCTCCACCGTCTCTCCGCTTTTGGATAAACATAAAATAACATCATTTGTCTGCACCATTCCAAAATCTCCGTGAATGGCATCAGAAGCATGCATAAATAGGGCTGGCGTTCCAGTAGAATTGAAAGTAGCAACTAATTTCCGCGCAATTAATGCACTTTTGCCAATACCCGTCACGACTAAACGTCCAGACATCTTTAAAATAAGATTGACTACTGAAAAAAAATTGGAATCAATCAGGTGTTTTAATTGCTGAACTGCCTGCATTTCGATTTCAATTGTTTTGTGAGCAATTGCTAATATTTTTGTTTCGTTATTCACTTTAATTTTATTATTTTTGGACACGCTAAAAAAAAGCCTCGGCTTTACGCACAAATTTAACGTAAATTCTTTTTTCGACTTTTTTTGACGAAAAAGTTTACAATCAAATTATTTACCTATATTTAGGATAGCAAAATCAACCGAGAGAATAAGTCATAATTTTTTGGAGGTTGAAATGAGTTCAGGAACAATTCTGATCTCACTTCGACTTTGCCTTAAACACAAACATATTTAAAGACTAGGGATTAATGATGTTAGAAACCAGACATGATATAAAAGGAGCATTAGGTAAATTCTTCGGCTTTGACAAGTTCAAAGGTCCGCAAGAAGCTATTATTGCCAGTGTATTAGATGGCAAAGATACTTTTGTCATCATGCCAACAGGTGGAGGGAAATCCCTTTGCTATCAATTACCTGCCCTCATGATGGAGGGGACCGCTATTGTAATTTCTCCACTAATTGCTTTGATGAAAAATCAAGTGGATTCTATTCGAGGATATAGTCAGCAAGATGAAGTAGCGCATTTTCTTAATTCTTCTCTGACTAAGGTGCAGATGAAAAAGGTGAAAGACGATATCACCGCAGGAAAAACAAAATTATTATTTATTGCTCCCGAAACGCTTACTAAGGATGATAGCCTAGCTTTTTTCCGGAGTGTCAACCTATCTTTTATCGCCGTGGATGAGGCGCACTGTATTTCCGAGTGGGGCCACGACTTCAGACCGGAATACCGTCGTATCCGTACCATGATTGATGACATAAATAAAGAAATTCCAATTATTGCGCTGACGGCTACTGCAACGCCTAAAGTAAGAACAGATATTGTGAAAAACCTCAACATGGATGAGGTGAATAGTTATGTCTCCTCTTTCAATCGAGATAACCTCTACTATGACATGCGCCCGAAAGGGAACAAAGAACAAACCATCAAAAGTATCATTCAGGTGGTAAAAACGATGGCGGGAAAATCAGGAATCATCTATGTACAAAGTAGAAAGTCAACGGAAGTAATCGCTGAAGCACTACGAGTTAATGATATTAAAGCTGCCGCATATCATGCGGGCCTTGATGCGAAAACGCGTACCAAAGCACAGGATGATTTTTTGATGGAAAACGTAGACGTAATTGTTGCGACCATCGCTTTTGGAATGGGAATCGATAAACCAGATGTACGGTTTGTTATTCACTACGATATTCCCAAGAGTATTGAAAATTATTACCAAGAAACAGGACGAGCTGGTCGAGATGGATTGGAGGGAAAATGTATCGCCTATTATTCTTACAAAGATATTCAACGACTTGAAAAATTTCTACGAGACAAAACCGTCTCGGAGCGAGAAATGGGAGCACAGCTCATGGAAGAAATTATGGCTTACGCCGAAACTACTTCCTGTCGTCGTCAATTTCTACTACATTATTTTGGAGAAACATTCGCTGTGGAGCGTTGTGAAAAAATGTGTGACAACTGCCGCCATCCGAAAGAACGAGTAGAGGTTCAATTAGAAATGCAACAGGCATTACAGATCATTAATACCCTCAACGAAAATTGTGGGATTAAAATGTTGATCGATTATGTAATGGGTAAGAACACAAAAGAAATCATGGATTTTGGCCATGATAAATTGCCGTTGTATGCAGTGGGCAAAGATCGCGATGATACTTTCTGGCATTCTATTTTCCGACAGGCATTATTACATGATTTCGTTTATAAAGATATCGAAAACTACGGCCTGCTAAAGATGAAAGCAAAAGGACACGAGTACATCAAAAAACCGTTCCCAATCCAAATTCCAATCAACCACAATTATGATGAAATGGCTCCGGTCGATGATAGTAATAGTGGGAAAGGTGGCGTCCTTGATGCAGTTTTGATGGGGCTGTTAAAGGATTTGCGTCGTCAAATAGCAAAAGAAAAGAAAGTACCTCCTTATGTTATTTTCCAAGATCCATCTTTAGAAGATATGGCTACTCAGTATCCTATTTCTATGGAGGATATGACCAAGATAACAGGCGTCAGCAAGGGTAAAGCAACCCG
>CAZYAC010000129.1:0-1237 GCA_964645475.1 uncultured Saprospiraceae bacterium
GTAGTAGCTAATTTAGTAGGAATTCTTAGCGTTTTTCCCACAAAATTTAATCCAATTCTTTACCTAAGTAGATTGATCTAATAATTTGACTACTTATGATAAAAAAAATAAATATAAGCGTATTTATCTTTCCAAACAACAAAATCCGCCTTTCTTAACGCCATTTTAGTAGAATAACGTACTTTTGGTTTACTACGGGCCACTCTGTCGCGGTTTCGGCTTCGGTCGAAAATGAGGAAAGTCCGGACAACGTAGCGTACCACACCATCTAACGGATGGGAGATGGTGGATTTTCGAATCTATCATTTACAGCAAGTGTCGCAGAAAATAACCGTCCCGAAAGTTTTCGGGATAAGGGTGAAAATGTGCGGTAAGAGCGCACGGTCGGAACGGGTAATCGTTCCGGTGGATAAACCTTGTGGGTTGAAATGCCACATACATCTCGATTGGAACTTTGTCTTTTCGGAGGCAAGGATCCAGCAAAGTTACGCGCTTGGTTTGCTTTGGCAAGTCGGGAGGGGTAGGCAGCTAGAGGTCCTGCGTGAGCAGGATCCCAGATAAATGACAGAGCTTTTTTGGCTTAGGCCAAAATTGACAAAATCCGGCTTATCGGCCCGTAGTAATTTTTAATTTTGCTATTGCTTTTCTTGATTAGATTTTACTTCTTGTAATTATTGCTCCTCTGTATTCAATTTTTTTAAAAACATAATAAGATGTATCGTCAATTATTTTTTTGTTTTATAGTCTATTTGATTTCTACCTTTTCTTTACAAGGGCAAGAAGGTTGTACGGATCCACAAGCCATTAATTTCGATGATATGGCTGTTGATAATGACGGTTCTTGTTTGTACGGAGCTACCAATTATCAAATGGAACAGCGAGCTACTTTACCAAATATATTAGAAGAAACTTCGGGGCTTGCGTATCTCAATGGAGAACTTTGGACGCATAATGACGGTGGTAATCCCAACGAAATTTATCGGATCGATTCTTTGACTGGAGCGGTACTGCAAACGGTTTTGGTGGGTGCATTGGAAAACGAAGATTGGGAGGATATGGCTCAAAACGATACCCATCTTTTTGTAGGTGATTTTGGTAATAATCCTGGAAATCGCATGGACTTGCGTATCGGACGAATTGATCGAAATGACCTCAGTAATCTGATTGTTAGTTCACAGTTAATTAATTTTTCCTATAGTGATCAAACTGATTTTACAGAATTATTCAATGCCAATGA
>CAZYAC010000129.1:1337-12467 GCA_964645475.1 uncultured Saprospiraceae bacterium
CATCATTATTTCTCCGGAAATATTCGAAAAATAAATTTAGGAACGGGATTGACGAACAGTCAAACTGAAGGAATAGTTTTTACGGAAAATGGCTCCGGATTTGTCACATCAGAAAATTTTAATTTTTTACCTCCTAGGTTATTACGTTTTAATACTCGACAGTGGGTTGGTGATATTATTACTACGCTGGACAATCCAATATCTACAGCGGAAGCGCTTGATTTAAGCATTTTTCCTATGCCATTTGGAGATCAGATGACCCTGACATGGAAAGCAGATTATTTAGAAAATGGAGTGGTGGAAGTTTTTGATTTATTAGGAAATCTCGTTTATCGACAGGAATTGAATAACATAGAAAATCGACTTATTATTGATACTGCTAATCTTCCGAAAGGATCCTATTTGATACGAATGAATGATGAAAACGGAATTGTTAATAAAATAACTTTACGACAATAATAAATTATTATTCAACAAATCAACAAATCAACAAATCAACAAAAAAATCCGTCACGACATAAAGTCGTGACGGATTTTTTTAATAAAAAAATTATTTCAATTTTATTCTTCTTCATCAAATTCACCACCGGCAAAGTCAAATAATAAAGAGAATCGTAACGTGTTATCAAGTGGATTACGTTGATTGGTAGTTGGAACTAAGTAAGAAAAGTTCAAACCGAATACATTGTATTTCAACCCTAGACCAACTGTGAAAAACTTTCGATTTCCTTTCGTAGAATGTTCGGTGTAGTATCCAGCTCGTACGGCAAATTGCTTATCATACCAGTATTCCAACCCAAGAGAATAAGATAGCTCTCTTAGTTCTTCTGAAAAGCCACCAGGTGCGTCTCCAAAAGATCCTAATACACCACTAAACATAGATTGTTCTCGGTAATCGGGAATACCTGGCTCACCAGATTGGTCACAGGTACTTGTTTCTCCTGGTCCTGCTGAATTGAGGCAAGGTGTAGGAACTAGTAATTTATTGATATCTGTGGTAACGGTCAAAGAGTTAAACTCATCGAAATTAAATTCCCAAGCCGCTCCAATTCCTAGGTTAGCAGGAATAAAATCTTTGTTGATGGAGTTGGTATAAGAAATTTTGGTTCCAAGATTAGAAACAGCTGCTCCGACTCTCAAGTTAGATTCGTTAGCCGTAAATTTAATAGGCGTCTGAAAGGTAAGTGAGAAGTCTGCACCACCGGCGATACCGGGTTTAATTTCTACATCGTTTACTAATTGGCCAGCGGCTAGGTTAGAGAAGATAAATTTAGGAGCAACAGCTACTGATAATTTTTCTGATAATTTTCTGGAATAAGCTAGAGAGATTTCAAATTCGTTTGGATTTCCAGTTCCTAGACTCGTTCCTTGATTGTCCGTAAAGTTGATCTCTCCAAGGGAGAAATAACGTAAAGAAACACCTAAAGCTTGAAGATCTCCAAATTTCTTATAACCCGAAAGATATGCCATATAAACATCTTGTAATCCCAGCGCCTTTAGCCAAGGGGTGTAAGTTACAGAAAGGGCCATATCTTGTTCGGCAGTCACCAACTTAGAGGCATTAAAGTGCATGGAGTTCGCATCTGCGGAGGTCGCGATACCTGCATCTCCTAGTGCACCTGCTCTGGCATCCGGTATAATTCTTAGAAATGGAACAGCTGTGATCAACGTATTTACACAAGGACCGCCTCCTGGGGCTTGAAATTCACCTCCTCCGTCAGGATTGACAACAAATTCACAGCCAAAGCCTTGTGCGCTAATATTGGTGAAAGAGGCGACAATAACTAACACAGCAAAAAGTAAACGTATTTTTAATCTATTCATGATTTTTATTCAGGTTTCAAAAAAAGGAATTGCAAATATAAGGTAAGTTCTGAAGATTAGTGAAAAATAATAAATGTGAACACTTGGAATTACAAGCAGATGTTCACATTTATTAACATAATTTTAAGACTTTTATTTTAAAGCTTCCTATTTTTTATTGAAAAATCTACTTTAGAATCACTAATTTCTCAAAATCGCTTTCAGTGCGGATATCTTCATCTTTAGCATTGGTGCCTTTTACTTTGATTTTATAAAGGTAAACGCCCCTTGCTAATCGATCACCATAATCATCTTTTCCGTCCCAGTTTACATCTGTTACTCGGAACCCGTCTGCGTAGGTATCTTTCTCAATGGTTTTTACGAGTTTGCCGGAAACGGTGAAAATTTGTACCAAAATCTGTAAATCCTGCCCACTGAGCTGATGCTCAAATTGGAAATTAGTGTTGGTCGTAAATGGATTTGGATAATTGAGTACATGCTTTAACACAGATTCTTCACTATTAAATACTAAAAACTCTGTGCTGCCTTCTCCGGAATTATTAGACGTATCCCAAGCTTTGACATTGATTCGGTGCAAACCTTCTTCTAGGTCAAATAAAGGAAAGCGTACTGTCCCTTTAGAATAATCGTCCAACTCAGAAGTATAATAATCATTCAAAACATAAGTATCCTGAGTCTTGTCATCTAATACTGCTGTCAGATCGTGACCTATACTAATCCCTCCAATGTTAATGCCATTATCGTCTGAGAGGTTTACCAGTAAAACCGGATCTTTATTTGTAGTACCACCTGTCACAAAGTCTTCGGTATTCATAAAAACATCTACGATAGGACCCTGATCATCTACAATAGGATTGGAACTTGTTCCGCCAATGATGATTTTGTCATAAAACCCATTCGCATCTTGGGTACCATCCTCAGCATAATAACTAACTTTACCAAACCCAAAATTATAATCAATATCTTTTGGAACAATAAATTCGAAAGAGAACAAACCATTTCTAACGGTTGCGGTCCCTTTAAACAGAATGTTCTTCCGAAGCTCAAAATCCTTTACCTCGTTGCCTCCTTGACCAAAGGTCTGTAGTTGGGATATTTTATCATAAATAGTTGGATAGACCCGACCGTTAAAATCACTCATCACATTGCCTTCATTATCGTACACGAAACCGGTAATGGTTACCTTTTCTAAGGCTCTTATCGTATCCGAAGTAGCAGATCCTTCAACGGAACGACCATTGATGGTAGCAGTTCCGACGTTAAATTGTGGAATGGCGAGACGTTGAGCTGGATCTCCTAGTAGTGTGAATTTTCGATTATTGTTAGAAGTAGCTCCATTTCCATTTTTAGAAAGTCTTAAAATTTCACCAAAAGGAAGCCCTCTATTATTTTTTTCATTAAAAATTTTATCAAATACCGCTTTTGTAAGTGTAAAATTACTATTAGAAAATACCGCTCTTACCGTTGTGAATAAAGCAATTGCTCCACCATCCGGTTTCATCACCGCAACCTCTGCACCAGGAAAATCAGTATGATCGTCATATCCCCCAAAAGAGCAAGTGGCAGTAATAACCAATGGTAAACGTTCGAAATTTCGCCAATTTTCAATATCTTCTACTTGTAGAACCCGTTCTTGTGCCCATCCGCTGGGTCCACCGTGGCCAAGATAATTAGTAACAAGTGATCCACGGAAAGCGCTTCGATTTAAGGATTGATTGGCTTGAGGAAATCGAATTCCACCGGAAGTGGTCACCCGTTGGAAAGCGTCAAAAAGAATTTTATCGATATTAAAAAACTGATGTCGTTGTGTGACCGTGTCGGCAAGGGTGTTTGCTTGATTTGTGTGTGTGTTGGAATCACCGTCATCTCCAACAAAGGTTATCTGGTTACGCCAATCCCGAAAACGTTCGGGGTTTGTATCGTAAAAAATTACTTTATCAACATATTTATCTGCAATAAAAGCATCCCGTGCGGGTATTCTTCCAACCGCAATATCTACTGCACCACTTAAGCTGTTACCATCATCTTCCGAAACGAGGGCAAAATAATCGTCCGCAGGAAATCCATTAATAGGATTAAGGTGTGTATCCGTTTCATAAACAGGAATATAATTATCTAGATTGGGCGTATTCGTAATATTTCTATAATCGTAAGAACCATCACCAAATAATAATAAGTATTTAAAATCATCATCGCGTTCGTAGAGCATTCTGACGAAGTCTCTGATCGCAGTAGGATCTTGTTTTCCAGAAGAAAACTCATTGTATATTTGTTCGATTGACACTGTTACCACTTCGAGATTATCATTTTGTCGCCGATGATCCGCGAGTCTTTGTGTTGGACCTTCGAATTCCGGATGATAAATAATCAGCATATCTGCTCTCTGAATAGCATGAATATTTTGGTTAGCAACAAGCCCTATAGCTTCTGCTGAAAGTAGTCCTTCTTCTTGATGAAAGGCAATGAAATTTTTAATTGGATTACTTGGAATAATATCTACACCAAAGCTATAAGTGTTATTGGAAGATGCTCCCTTTTGGATACGAGGTCTTAGGGGATCGGTGATATCCCAAATCTGATGGTTTGAATTAATAGCTTGTACCTCATAAGTTGCGTTAGCGTAATTACGTACGTTGATATCTCGAAAATCCATCTGATTACCTGTCATAATGAGATTTCGTCTAACATTCACCTGAACGTAATCTAAAAAAGCCTCGTTAATCTGTGTCACATCAGGTGGGTTGGTTACCTGAATGGTTACATTATCCTGTGACACTTGAAATTTTTTATCAATACTTCTACTGTGCGCAAATTGTCTTTCTGATTCATCCAAAATAACTCCAGAGGCGTTAGCACTGCGGAAAGTTTCTCCTCCAGCAATCACATTAAAATAAGAAGATCTAGCAGATCGTAAAGCCATCGTTACGCTGACATCCCCATCAGGAGAAGAGACTACATTAGGAAAATCAAAATTATAATCTCTCTCGCGAGTTGGATTAAATTGATCGCCATACCAAGTTTTTCCAGTACCATGACCACCACGAGCGAGACTACCTAATAGATTGATTTTGTCTTCTTCGAATCTTTCAAAATCGTTAAAAGTAGTTACGGTATAATCAGATGCAACAACCGAATTTTGTTCAGCCATTCTTTGTCCATCTCCACCATTTACTTTTAGGTAATAATAACTTCGCGTATCATAAGGATTTTGAGGTCGATCGTAGCGATCGTGAGTATCATTAAAATACCATTTGTGAGGACCTTCTCCGTAAAATAAGATATAATCACCATTATCAAAAGAGTTATCTCCACCGTCGATGATTTGAATATGATTTTCCACAAGATCGTCTTCTCGGAAAGAAGCTATGGGCTCAGGAAGAAAACCACCTCCATTTCCAAATAGCTGGATTTGGTTGGGAGAAATATTATCTACATCTATGTTTAAATCGTCCTTCAAGAAATTATAGTCAAGTTTGTATACCCCGTCTTCAACTACCGCAATTTTATAAATGAGTCCATCCTCTAATATAGAGTTGAACGTATTAGGTGGGGGAGGAGGGGGGCGGGAGGTAATTTCTTGGAAAGCAACATTTAGCGTAAAACTAGTTAATCGCTCAAAACGACCATCGGCGGTTTGCCGAATGGGTAGTAATTGTACCTCACCAAAGTATTCTTTTCGATCTATGACAATAGTATGGACTATTTCAGTGTTCTCTAAAACGACGAGATTAGCTTCTTCTGCCGTCAACTGGTCAAACGGCTCGTAAGTCGCACTATTGATGGTAGGCGTCAGTACGCCCTGTCCAGAAACGGGAAAACGAAAGTTAATAACCGGTAAAACTGGATTAGCAGGATGTTGTATAGAGCCTTCGAATACCCAGAATTTCTTTTCACTTGTTCCCAACGGATTAGAAATGTCTGGAGCAGCAGACCAATTAAGCGTTTTTTTAATCTTAAAAAGAGAGTTTTGAGCAGACAACTGACAAAACATGAAAGCGAAGAAAATAAATAGGCTAAATCTGATTTTCATAATTGAGGTAATATTACATTTGCAAATACAAGCTGAAGTAACGAATGCAGTTATAAAAAAAGAGGTGTATAAACTAAAAACTGTTATCAAAACGTTAATACCTTGCTACTATTGTATAGTTATAACGCTATATTGAGCGGTATTTTATATTTTAACAAACTTAATTACTTTATCCATTCATTGACCATTCAAAATAAGTAAATGCGAAGACAAATCTTGATATTAGTGATGATTTTATTTGGCTATAATGTCGTCTTTGGACAAGATCCTGTATTTAGCCAGTATTATTCAGCACCATTGCAGTTAAATCCTGCTTTTGCTGGTACAGGCTATGCACCTCAGATATCGCTAAATTTTCGTAATCAATGGCCAACGCTTAATGCTTACGTTACTTATGCGGCCGCTTACGATCAATACATTGGTCATTTAAATAGCGGATTCGGGGTTCTGGTTCAAACGGATGATGCTGGAGAAGGATTAATTAAAACGAATAAAATAGCTGGTTTTTTTGCTTATCGGTTACAAATAAACAAAAACTGGTACGCTAAATTAGGGGCTGAAGTCGCATGGGTTCAGGGGCGTTACAACTGGAATGCTTTTCAATTTGGCGATCAGCTGAACAAAGCTACCGGCCCGATTTCAGCTGGAGGTACTCCTTTTCCTACTAATGAAGTGACGCCTGAAAACCTCAATAATACCTATGGAGATGTTTCGGCAGGGATGCTTGTATATAATAAAATGTTTTATGGAGGTTTTTCTATTAAACATATCAACCGGCCTGACGAGTCTATTATATTGACTAATCAAAATTTGTTTACTGGGCTTCCTTATCGCTTTTCCGTGCATGCAGGCGCAGAAATTCAATTGCGAGAAGGCAATAAACGAAAACCGGCGGCGTTTATATCTCCGAACATTATGCTAGTACGTCAAGGAGACTTCGGTCAGCTTAATGTTGGCGCGAATCTAGGATACGGATCATTTTTTCTTGGCGGATGGTATCGTCACGCTTGGACCAACCCAGATGCCGTGATTGCTGTAGCAGGAGTAGAGCAAGGAATATTTAAAATTGGGTATAGTTATGACATCACAGTATCCCAATTAGCTACCACCGGAGGAAGCCACGAAATATCATTAAGAATCAAGCCAAGAGAACCAAAACAAGATTTTAACGATTGTTTTCAATTGTTTCGGTGATTTTTTTGCATTTTTGCAGAATCTTTATCAGATGATTAGCACGAATATTGTATATTTTATATTTATCAATATATGAATGCCATTTCTGTAATTTAAATTTTAAGAATAAATTCAATGAAAAAACTGCTTAAGTTAAGTTCAATCCTTCTAATTTTAGTTGTCTTTTTACCTTCCTGTAAGAAAAGTGAGCGATCTGCTACGACTGGCTGGAAGTATAATGACCAAAAATGGGGTGGATTTGAGAAAAAAAGTTACGAAGGTCAGGTTACTGGTCCTAATTTAGTATTGATTGAAGGTGGTACTTTCTCCATGGGAGTTACGGACCAAGACGTTACTTTTGATTGGAATGCGATTCCAAGGCGAGTAACCGTTTCTTCTTTTTATATGGATGAAACAGAAGTTGCGAATATTGACTACAAAGAATATCTGTATTGGATTGAACGCGTTTTTGGCGAATCTTATCCAGAAGTCTATTTAAATGCACTTCCTGATACACTGGTTTGGCGAGAAGAATTATCTTATAACGAACCTTTTGTAGAAACCTATTTCCGCCACCCATCTTATGATGAATATCCAGTGGTAGGAGTAAACTGGATTCAGGCTAACGAATTCTGTCAATGGAGAACGGATCGTGTGAACGAGGCAGTTCTGATTGAAAGAGGTATTCTCAACCTGAACACAGAACAAAGAGATGAAGAGAATTTTAATACGGAGGCCTATTTAGCCAATAAGTATCAAGGAGACGTTAAGAAGAATCTAAAAGATCTACAAACTGGAGGAGAACGTCCAGTTAGATTCGAAGATGGTATCTTACTACCTTCTTACCGACTTCCAACAGAAGCAGAGTGGGAATATGCCGCCCTTGCACTGATTGGTAATCTGGCGTCAGAGCAGGACGAACGAATCACAGATCGTCGTATTTACCCTTGGAGTGGTAATACCGTTCGTTTCCAAAAAAGAAATAAAGATCAAGGACGAATTCTTGCGAACTTTAAGCGAGGTCGTGGTGATTATATGGGGATGGCAGGTAACTTGAATGATCAAGCACATATCACTGCACCTGTACGAAAGTTCCTTCCAAATGACTTTGGACTATACAACATGGCAGGAAATGTAAATGAATGGACAATGGATCTTTACCGACCTTTGACCAGTATGACTTTACGAGATGTAGAAAATCATGACTTGAATCCTTATCGTGGTGGTAAATTTAAAACTAAGATTTTAGATGAAAACGGTGCACCGGTTGATAAAGATAGTTTAGGACGTATTCGCTACCGTTATGTAGAAGATGATGAGGTAGCTACGCGTGAAAACTACAAACGTGGTCAAGTTTATAACTACCTAGATGGTGATAAAGAATCTTATGTACTGTATGATTATGGAAAAACTTCTTTGATTAGTGATAAATCACGGGTAATCAAAGGTGGTTCGTGGGCAGATCGTGCATTTTGGTTATCGCCAGGTGCTAGAAGGTTTAAAGAAGAAGATAAATCAGATCGTACTATTGGTTTCCGTTGTGCTATGACTCGTACAGGTGGATCTACTGGTAATGAGGATACAGGAGGAAACAGTTTTAAAACGAAGAGAAATAAGAAGAAAAAAGGCGGCATTTTTAAGTAAAATTAGCTGTCTGGATAGCTCTTACTTTTTATATATCCTAAAAGTCTCTACATTTGTCAAAAATGTAGAGACTTTTTTTATGAGGAAAAAAATGGATACTGTTTACGGAAAATTACAACAAGGAGCGGATTTAGTTACCGATAGCCGAAAAATAACATCTGGATGTATATATCTGGCGTTAAAAGGACCACGGTTTAATGGAAATACTTTTGCGGCGGAAGCTCTTGAGAAAGGAGCGGAGTGTGTGATTTTGGACGAAGCGTCCTATCTTATTGATGAAAGATGTTTACTAGTATCGGATGGATTAAAATTTTTACAAGAATTAGCTCGACACCATCGTCGGCAGTTTTCGATTCCAGTCATTGCGATCACAGGCAGCAACGGAAAAACAACCACTAAAGAGCTATTGGCTGCGGTTATGAAGACTACTTATGAGATTCATTATACGCAAGGAAATTTTAATAATCATATTGGCGTCCCGCTTACATTACTCAAAATGTCAAAAGAAACGGAGGTGGCGATTATTGAAATGGGAGCAAATCATCAGGGAGAGATTGCCGCATTATGCGAAATCGCTGAACCAACGCACGGAATTATTACGAATATCGGAAAAGCTCACTTAGAAGGGTTTGGAGGATTAGAAGGAGTGAAAAAAGGTAAATCGGAGTTATTTACTTATTTGGCGAATAATAATGGAGTCGCTTTCATTAATCGAAATGAAAAATATCTAGAAGAACTAGCAGAGCAGGTTAAGCATAAAATTTTTTATGTAGAAAGTGAAAAGCCTCATCAGGATGTAAAAGAGATTGAAATAAAGTTAAATGAAACCCAGCCTTTTTTAGTAGCTGAATTTTTGGCAAAAGAGGAAAAAATGACCACTGTATTTAGTGCACTAGTTGGAAGATATAATTTCGGAAATTTGATGACGGCGATTGCATTGGGTAAATATTTTAAAGTCCCAAATGAGGCAATTAAAATTGCTTTACAGGGATATGTTCCTAAAAATAATCGGTCTGAATTGAGAAAAATCGGCACCAATACTTTTATTTTGGATGCCTATAACGCCAATCCAACCAGCACCACTGCGGCTCTAGAAAACTTTAAAAAAATAGAAACCAATAACAAGATAATTATTTTAGGAGATATGCTTGAATTGGGCCGATATAGTAAAGAAGCACATCGTGAAATTATTGACCGCTTAAAGGAAATAGAAACAAAGTCCATTTATTTAGTTGGTCCAAATTATCAAAAGGCGCTCCTCCCTTCCGATGAAGTGTATGCTTATCCAGATGTTTCTACCATGAAGGATCAAGTAGCTCCAAATACCTGGAAGGACAGCCTAATATTGCTAAAAGGTTCAAGAGGAATTGGGTTAGAAAAATTGTTAGAAGTCTTTAAGGCCTAGAAAGCCTTGGGAACTAAATACTAACCCTTTTACTTCGATCCCGACGCACTAGGATAATTTCTGAAAAGCACGTAATAATCGACTCGTCATTTCATCTTGACAAGCAGCTTTATAATCTTCGTAAGAACAGGGAACCATTTCTGTACGCTTTCCTCTTCCTTTTATAGGAACCTCTAGCCACCATCGACCACTTTTATTACTTTTCCAAAAATGAATCTGGTGATTCCTGTTTTTATTTTCGACAATATACTCTATCAAACCCTGGCTGGAAACAGGATAGTCTTTTTTTCGATTTTTAACCCCTTCCACAAAATACCAAATGAGCTGGGAGATGGTCTTCGCAGTCTGTTGTAGAGGATCTTTCTCGTGATGATACCCATAGAACCCGATAGAAGTTAATCGATCACTAAGTCCTGCATATCGACAGAGTTGACAGGCTTCTTCAGAAAACAAACCACTTGGAGAAGGATTTGCCTGGGCCGGTGCCTCCAATGACTTTAGCGCCGAAATATTAAAGGTCAATAAGTCTGCGTAACGAATTAGGGGCTCAGTTTCTGTCACATCATTTCGAATTTCTCCTAGCCTAACCAATTCTTGATTGGCTTGTGATAGATCAGAGACCACTTTAGAGGAAGTAAAATGAGATTGATAACCCAATAGGCTTAAATTGAAAAGAGCAGGCGATTTTTTCTTCATTAAAGTATTTAGATAGAAGTCATCTTTTTTTTCTTTTTTAGAAGTATTTAATCGAATTTTTTCATCCACAATGGCTAAATTTACGTACTTACGTAAGTGATAAGATTGGTAATGAGCAACGGAATGTTCAATATCTCGACCCAAGATCAAAGGAACAATATTACTATCCAGTAATTCTTTGATGACCGGGATTAAAAAAGAGTGGTTTTTATTTCTGATATTGCCTAAATCCGCTACTCTAAACGAACGAAATGGAAATTCAAGCTTATAAAGTTCTTTGCGAATAGCATTGGCATCTTTAACGTCCAGACCAATAATTGCAATTTGGACTCTTTCTAAAGAAGGGATGGTTTTCCAG
>CAZYAC010000130.1:0-12411 GCA_964645475.1 uncultured Saprospiraceae bacterium
GTTTCGGTCGGATGTGTTTCGGTCGGATGTGTTTCGGTCGTTCCGACTACGATCATTTCGTCCTCGGTTATTATTACGACCTCTTCCTCCGTTGCGTCCACGACCACTACGCTCACGATTTTGTCGGTTGCGTTCTTCTTGCTCTGGATCAATTTTGACGGTATAATCAAAGTCTTCCAATGTTTCTTTGGGGATGGACTTATTCAATAATCGTTCAATATCACGTAGTAGCTTTTTTTCGTCTTGATCGAATACCAGTGAAACCGCCTCTCCTGTCATTCCCGCACGTCCCGTACGTCCGATACGATGTACATAATCTTCTGGTACGTTAGGTAATTCATAATTCACCACCCATGGTAATTGTTCGATGTCTAATCCCCGTGCGGCAATATCTGTGGCGACTAGGACTTGCACGGCGCCTTCTTTAAAGGATTTGAGTGCGTGCGTTCTAGCATTCTGACTTTTATTTCCGTGAATGGCTAAGGCTGGAATTTGTGCGCGATCTAGTCGTTTGGCTAGACGGTTGGCGCCGTGTTTGGTTCTGGTAAAAATCAGAACCTGTTTCCATGCTCCTTTCTTAATCAAGTGTTTGAGTAAAGCTACTTTTCTCTTTTTATGAACGGGATAAATGGTTTGCTTAACCGTTTCTGCTGCGGTATTCCGAGGAGCAACGTCCACCGAAACGGGGTTGTCCATAAACCTACTGGCTAGTGATCGGATGTTTGGAGAAAAGGTAGCAGAGAATAAAAGGTTTTGTCGCTGCTTTGGTAAAAGCGCTAGCACCTTTTTAATATCATGGATAAATCCCATGTCCAACATTCGATCAGCTTCGTCTAGTACCAAAAATTCCACCCGTGAAAGGTCGATATATCCTTGGTTTTGTAAATCGAGCAGTCGTCCCGGTGTTGCCACCAAAATATCGATTCCATTTTTTAGCTGACGAATTTGTGGTTTCGCAGAGACACCACCAAAGATGACGGCAGATCTAAGCGGTAAATTTTTCCCGTAATCTATAATGTTTTCTTGAATCTGTGCCGCCAATTCTCGGGTCGGTGTAACGACCAAGGCTCGAATTGGACGGCGCCCTTTGCCTTGAGGAGGATTCTTGCTCATCAAGTGGAGCATTGGTAAAGTAAAACCCGCCGTCTTTCCCGTTCCCGTTTGGGCGGCAGCTAAGATGTCTTTACCATCTAAAATAACTGGAATTGCTTTTTCCTGGATAGGAGAGGGCACAGTATACCCTTTAGTGCGCACAGCACTTTGTAGTTCCTCGGAGAGTCCGAGTGTCTCAAATGACATAGTCTAATATGTTATGAAAGATTTGTTACTCTTTAAAATCCATATCGGGATTTTCTAAAAAGTGCCAAGTCTAATGGCAAATGAACAAGGCCAGTAAATAAAGTATTGAATCTAACGCTGTCGGAGGATAGGATTATATGGGTAAGATACTATATTATAAATGCTATACAGTAGTTCATTTACTTACAACCAATCTATTGGAAAAAATGATTAAACGCTTTTCTCCACAATCACTGAGAAGTGGCTACATATACCTACTTCTTATACTCAATCTATCTCCAGTCTGATTTCAATAATGAAATATCACTCTTGCCACGCTTGATTTTAGCGGGCAATCTTAGAAGTTTTTAAACAACTTCTTACTTTAAACGCTAAAAAACTGCGTTTGATACCCAAAAGTACACATTTTTTCACTTAGGGTTTTGGTTGTCTAGTAATAGAACAACAACAATTTTCACTGTTGTAATGGCAAAATAACGTAAAAAGAGAAATTATTAAAGATTTCTTTTAGTTTTGGAAGTACTGGAAAATACTATGCAGTTTTTGCTTTATCTTAGTGTCTATTCTCGGGACTATCTCCACTTTCAGCCCTTATTGTTCCATGTCGTTTCTTTTATTTTGAATTAACTCTAAGAGTCTAATTTATCATGAAAATTGTGCAATTAATTCTCGTAATTCTTTTAAAGCTACACTACTAGTTGATTTTACTGAATATCCATTCTTTAGATTTTCTAGTCTATCACTAAACAAGTTTTTATTTGGATTTATGTCTACAACAATTCCTTGCCTTTTTAAGGTATTGTCCACAACCATTTGAGGTAAATTCGTAGCACCAGAAGTGCCAATTACGAAAAGTATTCCAGTAGATTTAGCAATTCTAAGTACTTTATGTAAATGATATTGATGTTCGTTATAGTATTCATCAAACCATAGAACATGAGGTCTTGCTTCAGAACTACAATTTGGACATTTTAGTAATTCTGTTTCTTCAAAAGTGATAGGAGTTTCTCTCGTTCTTTTCTGATTCGTTAATGCTGCTGGAATTTGAAATAATTGTCTAGTACATTCCTCGCTGCATCGCATATATCTTAAATCACCATGAATTAGGAAAACGTTATCTATATAGCTTTCAGGTTTGAAATGTAAACCATCCACATTTTGAGAGATTAAATTAAAGCGAGAGGGGAGAAGTTTCTCGATTTTGGATAGTTCAATATGACCCAAATTTGGTTTAGCGTTTCTAACTAGCGAAATTCTATATAGAAACCAACGCCAAACTTCATTTGAATTAATATCAAACATCTTCTTAGTTCCAATTTCTTGAGGAGTATAGTTTTTAGAACCACTAGTCCAAAAGCCATCTTTATCTCTAAAAGTTGGAATCCCACTTTCGGCAGAGATACCGGCACCGACTAAAAAACTTATTTTTCGATCACCTTTAAGCTTTTCGATTATTGCATTTTTTACATCTTCTGGAAATATTGTATTACTCAATTTTAGTAATTTTTGATTTAGACTTATAATACAAATTTTTTTTTCCAAAAGTTCCGTTTCATTGATTATATGGAATGGGATTGTACCTGTAGGCTGACCGTTTATAGTTCTAGTAATTTGTTTAGTCGATACGTTCAAATCCAGAATAACTTGTCCCGCAATCGAGAGGTGATATTATAATTCTTATCTACAGGTCAAAGATAAAATAATTTCATTGTCCGTAATTATGCCACCGCCTTCAGGGTTCATTTTTCGCTCAATAGCCACAGTTATTATCATGTCACCTCTTCGAGGTTTAAAGGATTGTGCAGACAAATCCAGGTTGTATAATGGAGACTCAGAAACGTAGTTGCTGACTTACTGACTAGCTATCCCTGAAACGGTAAATTCAAAACGTATTGATATCAACGATTCAACAACTCAACAGTTCAACAAAAAAAGATCAAAAAATTAATTGAACTTTTTACAACCGCACCTCCGTTGCTCCCCATCCATATTTAAAGTGATATTCGTTTTTAAAACTAATCACGGAGGGATTGGCTTTGAGTTTTTGGGCGATCACTCTTTTTAGTTTTCCTTTCCCCAATCCATGAATAATATAGACAGGAGAAACGCCCATCTCGATGGCGCTCGACAGATATTTTTCAAATGCTTCTACTTGGATAGCCAAGATTTCTGAGTTGGAAAGCCCTTTGACTTGATGGGTGAGCTGTTCAATGTGGAGGTCAATATCATTTGGGAAATTGGCAAAATCATTTACCTCACTTTGGTAGAAATCTTGCAGTGGTTGCCAATCTTCGTTCAAATCCTGCTGGCGACGGGTATAAGCTTGTAAATCCTCTTCTGGCTGCTTTTTTTCGGACACCTTAAAATTGGCAAATACAACATAATGATGAACCAGTCGATTGAGAATGGGAGCCGTTTTTTTATTCTTAAAAAACTGTTTAGGTTTTAATTTAATCTCTTTTTCCATTTTAGAACCATTTCCTTCCGTGGTCACTTGCCAGACTTCGATATTGACCGCTGAGCCTTCATTTAGGTCATCATAACTGAGTTTTCCAACTTCTTGGGCGGTCATCTGATCTAATTTTCCGTGTGATTTATATCCTTTTAATTTCCGTTGAGAAAGTTGACAAGTGAATAGAATATCTGACTTCGTATCATTGACCAGATAGACGGTATATCGATCTGGAATCCCGTCGGCCCGTAGATGTGGTTCAAAACATAGCTGAATTCCCTGACTTTTTAATACAGTATATTGTTGGTGTGGATCTGGCCAGATAGGAGCCTTTGGAGTTTGAGGAGATTTACCTTTGACCACTTTTGCCTTTACAGGAAGCTTATCAGATAAGGCCCGCTTTTCATCTTCTACGCTCATAATATCGTCCAAAAAAACAGGAATTTCATCACCATCTTCCAATAAAATAGTCGCCATCTCATCCGGTAGCAACTCCACAATCACGCCTTCATGACCCGTATGTTTCAACCTTATCCTCGTTCCAATTGCGTATAAATTCATTTTAGTAAGTATCTTTTTGTGAATTTCCGTATTATGAAACGGTAAGATAGTTAATCATCGATAAATTGTCCATATAACTGGTAATCATAACGTATCATTTTTTTGACCAAGCATATTTAATACACCGTGTATTAAAGACTAAAACGAAGGGTAAACCTTCCTTTACATCCACGTACGGCTAAACAGTTGCAAAAATTTTCACTGAAAGAAAAAATTAATAAGATTCCGAATCTAATAATTTTGGAACCACAAGGATATCTGGAATTCATTAATCTGATGATCCATGCTGCACTCATTATTACGGACTCTGGTGGGGTGCAAGAAGAATCTACGTTTTTGGGTGTGCCTTGCTTGACAGTTCGTCATTCGACAGAAAGACCGATCACCATTACGGAAGGAACCAACATTTTAATACCTGAACTCAAGGTAGACCTCATCATGACCGCATTTGAAAAGACACGCTGTCAGGATCAACAAGATGCCAAGATTCCTCCTTTATGGGATGGGAAAACGGCCCCTCGAATAGTACAACACTTGCTGGAAGCTTTCGATTTGTAATTTTTGAGTCCATTATCAACTAAATTCGCAGTATGATGTATTCTTGAGAAAGTAATCATTAGTAAAATCAATCAATAAAATTCCTATCTTACCCTTCTTTACCCTAGACTATCAATTTAAAACAAAACAAACATGACGAAAGCTTCCCAATCCTCCGGACTCGCCTACACGATTTTTATCTCTGTCATCGTCTCTTTAGGAGGATTTTTATTTGGGTTTGATGCCGGGATTATTTCTGGTGTTATGGAATATGCTAGCCCTGAATTTAACTTAAGCGATGTACAATCAGGTTGGGTGGTTAGTTCTCCAACATTTGTAGCCATGTTTGCGATGCTTATTGCTGGACGCTTAAGTGATAACATAGGACGTAAACCTATATTGTTGGTGGTCGGTTTTGGCTATGCGCTCTCTGCTTTGCTTTCGGCGTATGCCAGCTCTTACGAAATGCTTTATATTGCTAGAATGCTAGGTGGATTTGCTTTTGGAGCAGCCTTGATTTTAGCACCTACTTACATAGCAGAAATTTCTACTCCAGAAAATAGAGGTAAGTTAGTTTCTATCCAACAACTCAATATCGTCTTAGGTTTCTTTGCAGCTTTTTTGAGCAATTATTATTTTAATGATTTCTTTAAATCAGGAAGCAGTTTTTTAACAGAAAGCAATATTTGGCGTTGGATGCTTGGTGCTGAATTTTTTCCCGCTATCGCTTATTTTCTATTACTCTTTTTAGTTCCTAAAAGTCCAAGATGGTTATTTTCAAAAAATAGAAATGAAGAAGGAAAAGCGGTTTTAGAAAAACTATATGGTTCAGAAATTGCGGAGAGAGAAAGTGCAGCAATTATCTCTAGCCTTCAGGAAGAGAAGAACAAAGAGAAAGTAGAAATAGGAGAATTGTTTAAACCCGCTTTACGGTTTATATTATTGGTGGGTTTAACCATCGGGATTTTACAGCAAGTTACTGGTATTAATGCTGTTTACTTTTATGCCAACTCCATTTTTAAACAAACAGGTATCGGGACAAATGCCGCTTTTACTTCTGGCGTACTTTTAAGTGGTACTTCGGTTGTTTTTACATTAGTAGCCATGTATTTAATTGATAGAGTGGGGAGAAGACCTTTGTTGTTAGTGGGTATAGCAGGAATCGCTGCTAGTCTTTTATTATGTGCATATGGATTTAATCAAGCTACCTACCAACTAACATCATCTGATGTAGTTACTTTAGAAGCGCTTAAAGGGGTAGATTTAAATAACGTAGTTGATAAAACTTATACCAATGATGTTGATTTTAAAAATGCCATGAAATCTGCTTTAGGTAATCAACTCTACCTGAGACAAGAAGGTGCTATTATGGAAGCCGCAGCAACCATGAATGCCCCGCTAATTCTAATTGGTATTTTAGGATTTATTGCTTGTTTTGCTTTTTCTTTAGGACCCGTTATGTGGGTGATGCTATCGGAAATGTATCCTACAAAATATCGAGGACTAGCCATCGGATTTATTGGGTTTATTAATTCTTTTTCCAGTTGGTTGGTACAGCAAGTATTTCCTTGGGAGTTATCCAATTTAGGGAATGCTATGAGCTTTCTCATTTTCGGTTTAGTCGCCTTATTTGGTTTCTTTATCTTACTTAAGATTTTACCTGAAACAAAAGGAAAATCTCTTGAACAATTGGAAAAAGAATTGGTAGGGTGAGTTTTGTGAAAAATCCGATTCTCAAAGGTTTTAATCCAGACCCATCTATCGTTCGGGTTGGATCGGATTATTACATTGCTACTTCTACTTTTGAGTGGTTTCCAGGTGTGCAAATTCATCATTCCAAAGACCTTGTAAATTGGGAGTTGGTCGCTCGACCTTTAAATCGAATTTCTCAATTAGACTTGCGCGGTAATCCAGATTCCTGTGGCGTTTGGGCACCTTGCCTGTCCTACCATGAAGATACTTTTTATTTGGTATATTCTAACGTTCGTTCTTTTGATGGCGTCTGGAAAGATACGCCCAATTTTTTGGCGGTATCATTCTTCAAGAGTACGATGCCGAAAAACTTAAATTAACAGGCCCTGTATTCCATATCTTTCCTGGATCAAATCTCGGAATAACCGAAGCACCACATCTTTATAAAAAAAATAATTATTATTATTTAATGACTGCCGAAGGTGGGACCGAATATGGACACGCCGTTACTTTAGCGCGGGCTTTGTCTATCACTGGCCCTTACGAAGTACATCCGAAAAATCCAGTACTTTCCACCCGTGATTTTCCGCGAGCACCATTGCAAAAATGTGGTCATGCTGATTTGGTAGAAACAGAAAACGGAGAATGGTTTATGGTCTTTTTAACTGGCAGACCCTTGACCGAAAAAGGTAAATGTACCCTCGGTAGAGAAACAGCTATCGAATCCGTTGTTTGGAAAGAAGATAATTGGCTATACTTAAAAGAAGGAGGAATGGTTCCGCGTCTGGAAGTTCCAGTCACTCCAAATCTTCCAATCACTAATTCATCTAGCCATAATAATCAGTTTGATGATTTCAAGTCAACCGAATTAAATATTCATTTTCAATCTTTGCGAATTCCTATTACAGAAGATTGGTTGTCTTTGCGAGTGCGACCTGGTTATTTAAGACTTTGGGGTCAAGAATCACTCAGCTCTTTTCACTACCAAAGTCTCATTGCAAGGCGGGTACAAAATTTTCAAATCGAAGCAACTACTTGTGTAGAATTTTCGCCCACTTCTTTTCAGCAAATGGCAGGCCTAGTTTGTTATTATAATACGGGACATTGGTTTTATTTACACCTATTGGGCGGAGATATGGGAGCGATACAAAAAATATATATCCAGATCACAGCCTGTGATAATTTTCAAACGATGGATGTTCTGGAAACGCCGATAGACATAACCCAGATAGAGCGAATATTTTTAAAAGCAAATTTTTCGTATGCAAAGCTGAATTTTTCTTTTGCCTTACAGGAAAATGAATGGCAAAAAATAGGTCCAACTTTAGACGGAAGTATTTTATCAGATGATTACGTTCGGGAAGGTAGCACGCGATATCGTCCTGCTTTTACAGGCGCTTTTGTTGGATTATGTTGTCAAGATTTAACGGGACAAAAAAGGCCAGCGGATTAGTAAAGAAAAATACCTGAAAGCTTCTCCGCAGTTATTTGATTATCTCTGGGGTCTATAATTGCTATTCAAACCTGATTTTATACCTGAAAATCCCCCATTATCGCTATTTTTTCAATAAGGTTGATGGCATACCTTTACGATTGAAAAAGTATAATTCACTCAGCTAGAAACTAAATGAATAACAGCTATTTTGAGTCTTATTTCTCAACTGTACAAACATTTAGGCTATTTTAAGATCTGAGTGAGTGTTGAATATTTTAATCGTCGGGCCTTTAGAACGATTGGTTAGTTTATTTGACGCTCTCTTGGCCTAAAATCTATTAGATCAGATGTGTTTTACGCATCAAAAATTTTTAGCCATCCACCGGCTTCCAATCCTGTCAAACAAGGAACTCCTCCTACCTGACAAGTGTTCCGGACACACGGTGCACAGGCCAGACCAGATACGCTTGACATACGCAAGCGTTCTGAAAAAATAGGTGCCGTTACTCGCTCATCAGCTGCTCCTAATAGCATCACGGTTTGAGTGCCCATCGCATTTCCTAAATGGGCAATTCCCGTATCTGTCGTGACCAGCTGATCCGCTTGTTTTAACACCGCCATTAATGCTGGAATGCTTGTTTTACCGGCTAAATTAAAAATTCGATCTGGATGCCCAGCCAGTTTTGCAATCTTTTCAACATAGTCAAATTCAGTATGATGGCCGGGTAAAATTAAATTATAATCCGTTGTTGTTAACCAATATTCCATAAACTCTAAAGCTTTAAAAACCGGCAGGCGCCGAGAATCTGCATTTGAATTTACATTAAAGACTAAATTCTTACCTACGGGAAGTGGAAATACTTTTTCTGGTGCTTCGATTTGTAAAAAATCAACTTTACCTATTTGGGCAGTTGGGCAATAATGCAATAGAAGATTTCGATAAACTTCTGAACGGTGGGTTGCTGCTGGAGGAAAATTGGTAGGATGAGTCAGCATCCACTGTCGCAATTCTTTTCGGTAACCCACCCGGTGGTGAGCACCTGTAGCGTAGCCCATTACTGCAGCAGAAAAAGAATCCGGCAAAGAAATAAACAAATCGTAAGTAGAAGGTTTTTTCAAGGATTTCCCAAAACGATAAACTCCTTTTAAGCCAGGAAATTCTTTTTTTGAAAAAGGAATTACCTGCGTAAAATTTCCTAAATATGGGACTAAGGATTCCAATCCTTTTTTGGCAATGATCGTTATATTTGCCGCTGGGTATGTTCGTCGTAAACTATCCAAAAACGGATAGGCCATCACCATGTCTCCCAACCAATTTGGAAGCCGGATGAGTATCTCGTTCGGTATTTTAGAATAAGATTTAATGATTAATTTTTGTAGATAAAAGAATAAATTCTGCGCCCGTCAACTGAATATGGTCCCCACTTTTTAATTGAGGCCAAGAAGCACTATTTAGTGCTAGCTTTATTTTTTGCTGACTTGCTACTAGTTCAACAATCAACTTATTTTCGCTTCGCGTTAAAGTAAGCACTCGAAATATACCTGAAGTTAGATCAATGGTCTGCGTATCTCCAAATAACAAATCTGAATTCCCAGTTTGAACTATTTTTCCTGCCTCTATTTCTACCACTAAATCACAAAGGGTTGCTAACTCATGACGATCGTGACTCACTAATAGCGTTGTCGGATTAAATCGCTCGTGGAGTGCTAAAATATAAGTTTGTAACGAAGCTCGTATCGAATTATCTAATGCAGCTAAGGGCTCGTCTAGCAAAAGTAAGGTTGGACGTCGTACTAAGGCTCTCGCTAAAGCTGCCCGTTGTTGCTCTCCTCCAGAGAGACTAGTTGGATACTGATTTTTTTTATCAGTCAACTGGGTCGCAGCTAGGAGTTCTTCTAGTTGGACTGGATCTATATTTTTTTCGGCAGCAAATGTTAAATTTTCTGCCACGGTCATATTGGGGAATAAAGAATAATCTTGAAATAAATACCCCACCGCGCGTTTTTGTGGTGTTAGAAAAATACGTTTCGTCGCGTCTGACCAGACCTCCTGGTTTATTTTAATAAATCCATGATCAGGTTTTTCCAACCCAGATAATAAACGTAATAAACTACTTTTACCTGCACCCGAAGGACCAAAAATACCAATGATTTTACCCGTTGGTAATTCCGCTTTTACGTCCAACGTAAAAGCAGTATTTCCCTTTCCAAATTGTTTGGTTAATTCAAATTCCAGCACGTCCGATATTTTTAAAATAATGACCGTTTACTACGTAAACCAATAATAAAATAACGAAAGAAAGTGCAAGCAGAATCAATGCATATCGATGAGCCGCCGCATAATTCATAGCTTCTACCTGATCATAGATAGCGATAGATGCCACTCTGGTTTGGCCTGGGATATTACCTCCAATCATAAGGACCACTCCAAACTCCCCGAGGGTATGGGCAAAACTTAATACAATACCAGTGAAAATAGTAGGTTTAATATTGGGAATTAAAACATGTTTTAAAGTAGTCCAACGAGATTTCCCCAAAACGTAAGACGCTTCAGCTAGATTATCGGGCAGGTTACTAAATCCAGACTGAATGGGATGTACCATAAATGGTAAACTATAAATAATAGAACCGATCACTAAACCGGTAAAACTAAAAATTAGATCTAGTCCTAGATATGTTTTTAGAAAATGCCCCATTGGACTATCAGGACTAAAGGCCAAGAGTAAATAGAATCCAATGACAGTCGGTGGTAATACCAATGGCAAACTGATGGTAGCTTCTAAGATGGGTTTTATACGACTACGGCTTTCTGATAGCCAGTAAGCCAACGGAATTCCAATGATCAGTAAACAGATGGTGGTGACCAAAGCCAGCTGAAAACTCAAAATGATAGGAGCATAATTCATTAGAATAAAATCTATTTATCTTGCTTGCGGAATTTTATAGCCGTGTTGCCGTAAAATATTCTGGGCTTCTTCTGTTTTTAGAAAACCTACAAAAGCATTTGCTGCTGCTTCGGTTCCTCTTTCTTTCGCCTTATTGAGAATTACCACATCTTGTTGAATGGGCGTGAAAGAGTCGGGGTTCAAGGTCGTCCAAATACCTTGCTTTTTCATGGGAGCACTTACTACCGAAGATAGTGCTGTCATACCCAGTTGCGCATTTTTATTGTAGATAAATTGATTGGTCTGTGAAATATTCTCTCCCATCACCAGCTTTTTTTCTAATTGATCATACCAGCCATAAAATTTGAGCGCTTCAACCGCCGCTTTCCCATAGGGAGCAATTTCTGGGTTAGGGATCGCAAAATGCTCGATCTGACTGAGGTCCAGAATATTTAAATCTAATTTATCATTGGTAGCCAGAGACCATAAAACCAATTCGCCTCGTGCGTAGGTTTGTGGTGAAGCTATGGTTAATTGTTTTCGTTCTAATTCTCTAGGATACTTTTGATCCGCTGAAATGAAAATATCAAATGGAGCCGAGCTGGTAATTTGGGTGGCTAATTTTCCAGATGAACCCAAAATTATTTCGACTTCTCCAGGATTTGTTTTTTTAAAAGCTGCTGCTAGTGGATCAATGACGTATTGAAGATTGGAGGCCACTGCGAGGCGTAGGGCTTTCGGTTTTGGTTCTCCGCAACCGGAAAAGAAAAACCAAGCAATTACCGTAAAAGCAAATAATTTTTTCATTCTGTAAAGATAGGGAATTGTCGGGAATCCAGAACCTCAGCTTAATCTTTTAATATTTTTGCGATTTGGTACTGTAGTTCGGGAATTACATCAGCCTCAAACCAGGGGTTGTTCCGAAGCCAGCGGAAATTTAGGGGCGAAGGATGTACCAAAGGAAAATATTTGGGTAAATATTCTTCGTAAGAAAGAACCGTTTCCGTTAAATTTTTTTTTCTGCTTTTACCTAAATAGTATTTTTGGGCGTAGCTGCCAATTAATAGTATAACTTTGATATTAGGTAATTCGGCAAATAGTGGTTCGTGCCAAAGAGGGGCGCATTCTTTACGAGGAGGTAAATCTCCTGACTTACCTTTTCCAGGATAACAGAATCCCATCGGCAGAATCCCAAAATATTTCGGATTACTAAACTCGGCATCCGTTACTCCTAACCATTCTCGTAGTCTTTCTCCACTCTTATCATTCCAAGGCACTCCACTTTCATGGACGACCCGTCCTGGTGCTTGACCGATCACTGCGATACGACTTTCTGCTACAGCTGTTACGATGGGTCTAGCACCCATCGGAAGCTCAGGTTCGCAGACGGTACAAGCTCTGATTTCTTGTATGATCGGTAATTCTTTCAAAATATTATAGAATCTTTTTCTTTTCATCTTGGGTATAGCGAACCACAACATGTTTATCGTTAACAAAGAATAACACGAAAGAAGGACCTGCCTTTGCTGGCCATGCAGGCATTATTAATT
>CAZYAC010000131.1:0-1876 GCA_964645475.1 uncultured Saprospiraceae bacterium
GGTTGATCAAAACTAAAGATATTCCAAATCGAACCTTGCGCAAAAATCTTATGTTCATATAAAGTAATCAAACTTCCTAATGAACGCGGTGTAAGCTGACGTAATAAAATAGAGTTAGTAGGTCGGTTACCTGAGAAGGCTTCAAAGGGTGTCAAAAAAGCTTTTCTTTTTTTAGACATTTTTTTATCCGCTAATTCCTTAACCACTTCTGCTTCGGATTTTCCGTTCATCAGCGCTTCCGTCTGCGCAAAGAAATTAGACAATAAAATTTCGTGTTGCGTACCTAATGGATTATGCGAATTAGCTGCAGCAATAAAATCGCAGGGAATCATTTTAGTGCCTTGATGAATCAATTGATAAAAAGCATGTTGACCATTGGTTCCCGGCTCACCCCAGAGGATTGGACCTGTCTGATAGTTAACAGGATCCCCATTTCGATCTACTGATTTACCGTTGCTCTCCATATTTCCTTGTTGAAAATAAGCAGCAAAGCGGTGCAGATATTGATCATAAGGAAGAATCGCTTCGCTCGATGCACCGTAAAAATTATTATACCAAATACCTAGCATCGCCAGAATAACCGGCAGATTTTTTTCTAAAGGGGTCGTTCTAAAATGTTCATCCATGGCGTGCATTCCCTCCAAGACTTCCTCAAAATGATCATACCCAATCGTCAAGGCAATCGACAATCCAATCGCAGAAGAAAGCGAGTACCGTCCTCCCACCCAATCCCAAAACGGAAACATATTTTCGGGATTAATGCCAAATTCTTTTACGGCAGGCTTATTAGTCGATAGCGCCACAAAATGATCCGCCACATATGCCTTCTTTTTGGCAGCTTTTAAAAACCATTTACGAGCATTGGTCGCATTAACAAGAGTTTCTTGGGTGGTAAAAGATTTAGAGGCGATGATAAACAAGGTCGTTTCTGCTTCTACTTTTTTTAGAATCTCTGCCAGATGAGAAGGATCTACATTTGAGACAAAATGCGGTTGGATCGTTCCCAACCAATAAGGACGTAGACCTTCGGTGACCATCACATTACCCAAATCACTACCACCAATTCCAATATTAACAATATCGGTAATCGCTTTGCCCGTATATCCTTTCCATTTACCACTATGAATTTTTTTACAGAATTTTTCCATCTGTCGTAATACTGCTTTGACTTCCGGCATTACATTCTTACCCTTTACCTTAATCGCTCGGCGAGAACGGTTGCGCAAGGCTACATGCAGTACGGACCGGCCTTCGGTTTCATTAATGGCTTCACCCCGAAACATAGATTTTATATTATCTTCTAATTTGGTTTCACGAGCTAGTTGAAACAATAATTTCAATCCTTTTTTATCAATTTTATTTTTAGAATAATCGAGCAGTATATCTTCAAAGAATAATGAAAATTGATTAAACCGTCTTTTATTTTTTTGGAAATAGGCTTTTATTTCTTCGTCTTTGGTCGCTTCGAAATGAGCAGTGAGTTTTTGCCAAGCGGCAGTTTCGGTTGGATTGATACGATGTAACATAGGTGTTTTTTATTTTCGGGAAAAGTAAATAAATTTTACGGATTTTATTTATACTTTAGTTGTTTATCTGAGAATTTATTTGAGTGTGATAAATTCTCTGCCACTTGCTATTTGGTCCCATTTATCGCGCTTGGAGGAAAGCAAATAACGGGATGCTAGGATGTTCTACTTATAGAAAAACCTTCTTGCTCTTTTTTCGAATACTGCGACCGCTCTGGGGTCGTTACGCTAGGCAAGAAACCTGAGTTAACATACTTAGACCTCTCTGAGGTCTCAAAGTTCATTCTAGACCTCAGAGAGGTCTAAGTATGTTAGCCAATTTAATTGGCGTTAAATGGACGACCCCAGAG
>CAZYAC010000131.1:1976-12327 GCA_964645475.1 uncultured Saprospiraceae bacterium
GAGAGGTCTAAGTATGTTAGCCAATTTAATTGGCGTTAAATGGACGACCCCAGAGAGCCTGCCCCGCCTCATAGCGGGGGTGTCGCAGTATTTTTTAAACATGTTTTTAGATAAAAACGCAGAAGAAATTTCTCTCAAACGTATAGTAAATTGAACAACTAGCAAATAATATGGCAAAACACAACGACTTAGGAAAACTAGGCGAAGAAATCGCACGAGAATTTTTAGAACAAAAAGGCTATCAAATCGAAGCGCTCAACTACCGATACCAACGGGCCGAAATTGATATTGTTGCAAAAGATGGAGAGACCCTCGTTTTTGTCGAAGTAAAGACCCGATCTGATGATTTTTTATTTGATCCTGAGAAAGCCATGACCGATAAAAAAGAAACGATGATTCGAAATGGCGCGGTCGCCTATATGCGAGAAACCGGACATGAATGGGCGATCCGCTTTGATGTAATTGCGATTGTGGTGCGCGGCGAGGACCGGTATGAGGTGCGGCACGGGGAGGATGTATTTTTTTAGATTTTTTTTTGATAAAAAAATAATGAAAAATTAAAAATGAAAGAATTAATAATGCCCTTTATCGTGAAATCTATCTTTGGAATAAGCCCCTTTCCTTTTTAAAATTTTCCTTCTATTCTCATTTTAACTACTTACTATAATTACCACGATGAATATTCTTATCAAAAGAAAAATTGGTCTCTCTAACCTAGCAGCAAAAATTGAATTTGCTTTTGAAATTGTTTTTGAATTTAAAAATTCTACTCCACCCATCGAATCCCTTCTTTCTCCAAAGTAATCACTCTTTTTTTGTACAAATTTCCAACAGCTTTTTTAAATACTTTTTTGCTAACGCCCAACCTGTCGTAAATCGCTTCTGGTGGAGACTTATCGGTCAGTGGTAAAAAACCATCGCTTTCTTTGATCACTGATACGAGCCATTCTGCGGTATCGGTGACTTGTTCGTAGCCGGACTTTTGTAAACTTAGATCCAGTTTTTGATCTTCTCGGACATTTTTAATATAACCCTGAAAACGATCTCCTCGCTGAATCGGTTGAAAAACATCCGAGAAAAAAAGCATTCCCCAATAATCGTTGTTGACAATCATCTTCCATCCTAAATCTGTAGTCGTGACGGCGAGTAAATCCACCGTATCTCCGGCGGTCAATCCTTCTGATTTTTCTTCGAGTAAATTGCTGAGACGAGCAGTTGCTGCTAATCGATCCGACTGCTCATCGAGATAGGCATAGACAATATAAGAATGTCCTTCTTGCATTTTGATGGTTTGCTCTCGGAAAGGAACCAAGAGATCTTTCCCCTCTAATCCCCAATCCATATAAGCACCATTGGGTCCGTTTTGGCGAACTTCCAGATAGGCAAATTTTCCGACCGTAATTTTAGGTTTGAGCGTGGTAGCGATGAGACGATCCTCTGTATCCGTATAAATAAAAACCTCAATTTCTGTTCC
This sequence comes from uncultured Saprospiraceae bacterium, assembly GCA_964645475.1. Lineage (GTDB taxonomy): Bacteria > Bacteroidota > Bacteroidia > Chitinophagales > Saprospiraceae > JALZUU01. Next base: position 3,451 of record CAZYAC010000131.1, read on the forward strand.
GTCTTCTAGGTCTTCTTCTGGAGCCTGACTGGTGGGTAATAAAATTTCTCCGTAGGGACCTCCGTCTAAGTAATATCCAAAATCCACAGCCTTGACGACCTCCATTTTATTATAATATCCTATTTTTAACATGGCGCAAAGATACGCTTAAAAAGAATATTTAATGATGAATTAGGGATGTTCAGAAAAATAATTCTGTTACTTTTTTTTTAAACTCGAAAATATTCGAAGGTAATATTGAATGTTGAATATCCAATGTCCAATATTGATTTGGTGGCTCTCCTTTAACACTTAAAATACTCTAACAACGGAACCCTCAAATCAATATTCGATATTCAAGATTCGATATTGGACATTCAACAAACGCTCCGCTCAAACTAGCATTCGATTCTAAACTTGATAGCATTAATCTTAACTCCTAATGCTCTTTACTAGCTATCTCAGGCGGCTTTTCGCCGAATTCATCGCCCATCATTTGCCAACAGGTAATGAACATGGCCGCGATAATGGGTCCCAAAACAAAACCTGAGAGACCAAACCAACTCAGTCCGCCCAAGGTGGATAATAAAATCAACCAATCAGGCATTTTCGTATCGTTTCCAACCAATCGAGGACGTAGTAGATTATCAATTAAACCGATAAACAAAGCGCCTACGATCACTAAAATAATGGCTTTGGTATAACTCCCTTGCAAGGCTAATACCGCTGCAATGGGACCCCAAACCAATAAAGCACCAACTGGCAATAAGGAAGCAACAATCATTAAGGCACCCCAAATAACTGCTCCTTCTACCCCAAGCAATAGGAATAAAATTCCTCCCATCACACCCTGAAGCAACGCAATTAATATACTTCCCTTTACGGTAGCTCGAGCTACGCTTTGAAACCGTACAATGAGTTGGCGTTCTTTATAATCACCGATGGGTAATACATAAATTAGTTGTTGGATCAGTTCTTTCCCGTCTCTAAAAAAGAAAAATAAAACATAAAGGGTAATGGTAAACTGAACCAATGCTCCCAAAATTCCTTGTCCGAAACCTAAAGCTTTTTGGGCAATTATTTGAGAAGAATTGCCCGCCCATTCCGTGATTTTACTTTGGATATTATTTAGATCTAAACCATATTTTTCTAACCAATCTGGAGTCAATTCTTTGATATGCCCAATTTGATCTTGCGGTTTCCACTCTTCTGTCTGAATTTTTTCGGAAACATCCAACGCTTCTATTACCAACGCCAAACTCACTAAACCTACTGGAATAATCACCACCAGCAGAACGCCTAGTAAGGTAAGACCGCTAGCAAAGGATGGTTTATTCGGAAATCGAGCCAATACTTTTTTATTAAGCGGATCAAAGACAATGGCCAATACTGCCGCCCAAAACACCCCTAAGGCAAAGCTACCAATCAAGCCGAAAAAGGCAATGGTAATCAAGAAAAGTAAGAGAAAGAAGAAATTATTAGCGATTTTCTTTTGCATAGTAGACTTTGATCTCAAATGGATGGGAAAGATAGGAAATTATTTTGACGATAAATCTGTCAAATTTCTTCATCGGGTACTCTGCGATCTTTAATCCCCAAATGTTTTTCAATTTCTTGTTCGATATACTTAGCTTTAGTACGACTATTTACAGATCTGATTAACTCAACATGTTTCTGTCCATTTATATCATTAACGATCATAAATATACCCACCCCTTTTGTGCTGCTGGAAGAGGTAATACTTTTTATATAGACTTGATCAATATCTTCTATCGCATATTTTTTGTCTCTTATAAATTTTTTAGGTCGCCTCTCGATATGCAAATCTTGATCATCAATATGGATATAGATTCTATGTTTTTTTCGAATAAAGAAATAGGCGATGTAACCAATTAATGAAGCAATCCAAAAAGAAATTAAGGTTGCTTTTGCAAAGATCGTAGCAGGAGCAGGAAATCTTTCAATAAAAATACTGGTTACTATTATTACCAATAATGGAAAAAGAGAAACAAGGGTTGCTTCCATATTACTCCAATATTGTTCAACGGAAATATCCAAGTCATCTTGAAAATGCGTGAGTTCTACTCCCTCTGGCCGTAAAATATCTTGAGAGATATTATTTTGATCTGAAAGTTTTTCTACTTGCTTACCAAATGAAAAAATGATATCGCAATCATTACACTTGGCAATATTGGTGTGAATATTCAAATTATCCGCAGGCACCGTTTTAGAACAAGAAGGGCAATTTATTTTTTGTACTTCAAATTCCAATTCCTTCAGCTCTAATTTTTCTTTATACTTATATTCTTTTAAAGGATCATTTCCCATAAAAATTATTTTGGTTATAGTTTCATTTATTTATGCTAGATGATCTAATACCTCCTCCACAATATCCTCAATGGATTGATCAATAGAAACCGTAATTGCATGTTCCGGTTCTTCCAAAGTTCTAAATTGCGACTGTAGCAATGCTGGCGGCATAAAATGATCTTTACGATTTTTCATCCGCTCAAAAATTAATTCAAAACTCCCTGAAAGATAAACGATATTAACCGGAACGGTGAGTTTAGTATTTAGAATTTTTCGATAAGATGCTTTCAGTGCCGAACAGGCCAGCACCAATCCTTGCTCTTGATGTTTCACTAACAAATCAGCCAAATTTTCTAGCCACGGTTGACGATCTACATCTGTGAGGGCCGCTCCTCCCGCCATTTTTTCCACGTTGGCCGGAGGATGAAAATCATCTGCATCTTCAAAAGGTATATCTAGTTTTTTTGCGAGTGCTTTTCCAATAGTTGATTTACCACAACCCGAAACACCCATGACAACGAAGAGATCTTTCAATGGATTCGTTTTTTTGGATTAATCATAGTAGTTGTTCAGTGACTAAAATAACTAAAAATAGAAACTATTGAAGTTTTTTGCGAAAAGAAAATGCTATTTATTCCAGATATTGATCCCCTCCTCTAGATTTGCTATTATGAATTCCGCGTAAAAGTATTCGCTATGCGCTTTACTAGAGGATTAATTATTAAGCACTGTACTTAATCTTCAAAAAGCATGGAACGATAAAACTTCAACATCTTTTTTTGGGGAACTCCAAAACGATACATGTTGAATACAATCAGGTTGGCGAATTGAACTTTTAGATAGCCATTATTCTCATACTTGCGGGCAGAAACCAATACGGCTTTCGGCATTATTTTAAATCGATGATTTTTACGCGCACGAGCGATAAAATCATATTCTTCCATAATGAGATGTTTCGGACAATAACCTCCAAGTTCATCGAATAAGTCGCGGGTGACAAATAGCGTTTGATCCCCACCACGGCACCACATTTTATCAAAGCGTGTAAAGTAGGAATTTACTTTTAATAATTTTCTAGGCGAGTTAAATTCAAAACGGTAACAGCCTAAGGGATACCCTTGTGATAAGGCGGCACGAATGTCGGCTACAAAAGTTTTGGGAGGCAAGGTATCGGCATGAACAAAATAAAGTACCTCGCCCGTTGCGCTTTCAGCACCGTAATTCATTTGGTGGGTACGTCCCTTTATGGGAGCATGGAGAACGGTTGCCCCTAACGCCTTCGCTCGTTCGACTGTCTGGTCGGTACTACCTCCGTCACTTACAAAGATTTCACTAGCAATCGATGCGGTCGATTCTAAAAGTCGAGGCAAGAGTTTTTGAATATTCTCTTCTTCGTTATAAGTGGGTATGATGATACTTATATTTTTCAATTAGAATTTTTATTTATAATCAAAACGGTAGAGACAAATGAATTAAAACGCCTCGCCAAATGTCAGATAAAATCCGCTCGTTTCTTTTCCAAACCCTGCATCAATTCGAAGGTTGACTCGAGCTTTTGTGTCCAACATGATCCTTAATCCCAATCCGTAAGTATAAGACCATTGATCGGAAAATAGATCGTCTACGGTAGGACCAACATTACCGGTCGTCACAAAAGCCGTCATTCCTAATCGCCAAAATAATGGAAAACGATATTCAATCTGACTAGTAATATACTGTTTGTCTCTAAAGCGACCTTCTAAATATCCTCTCATCCTTTTGGTTCCACCCAATAAAGATAATTGATTAAAAGGTGGATTACCTGCCGTCAACTCTGTGTATACTTGTGCAGCTAAAGTGTGATTTTTAGCTATCGGAAAATAAGCAGCCACATCCAAATAAAATTTTTGAAAACTAAAATCACTTCCCAAAAATTTTTCGTTGCCAAATAAAACCATTTCTGCTAACACTCCTTTACGAGGAGTGAAAAGATGATCCCGACTATCGTAGTTAACTACTAGACCACCTCCAGACAGTAAACCGCCGGTTCTTCCGACAATGGCATTGTCTGTGTCCAGCAACCCACCTTCTTCCACCTTTACTATGTTGTAATCATCAAGCCAATACCGAAGACCAACAAACCAATTTTTATTGAGTCCATAAAGGGCATTAAGTCGTATACGAGGAAAGTTTACATTAAATACCTCACGATCCACTTCTTTTGTATTATTGCCATTACCAAAATAGAAATAAACAAACCGATAGTATCCTAACTCTCCGTAAAGTTTATATTTCTCCTCCTTAAAAAATAGTTGAAAAGGCAGATAAGACAAAAACTGTTTATTGAGGGTATAGGCAAATCCTAGCTGAAACTGGGAAGGCCGAGCGGTTGGCGCTTGTCCTTTAAACCGAAAAGTCACGTTGGTTGCACCGCCAAATCCCCAACTGGTTTCAGGGGAAGAAAAGACAAGGGGTAGTACAATAAAGCTATAATTTTTCGTGGTATCAGATACAGGAGTCGTGTTAGCAGCAGAGACTTGACTGCCTAGTGCCAAACAGATAAATATATATTTCAATATCCTAAGAAATTCCATCATGTAAAAAAAGCAAAAAATAGTTTTCTTCCCTGAATTACCTTGTCAATATGTCCGCAAGCGTTAAATCTTTATCCCAAAGTGTTACTTATTAGACTAGTTTCGTTATGAAATCAAACGGTCTTTATGGCGATGCGATAGTCCGGAACCACGGTGAAAATTAGCCCTGCCTGCCGGCAGGCAGGAATGGACACGGTGGTTTTGGGTTATCTTTAAAATTTGCCATTAGCTACTGACTTGTTGGCCAATTAGCTTCCCACTAGTGCAATAATCCTTAGCTGGAAGCACAAACGTACCACGGCGAAAAATCCGTCATACACGCTATTGATTGACGTTATTTAGCATAAAATCGCCTTTACTTGAATTGTTTTTAGAAAATTAACCAACGAAAAAATTAACATTTTGCAAATAAGTCGTAGTCTTGTAAAAAATTTAGTGTTGATGGAATCATCAGGAAAGACCGTTTCCCAACAGGCGATGGAAGCCGAATGGGAAGAAATTCAGGCGGCACAACGACAACCCGCCTTGTTTAAACCCTTATATAATCGTTACTACGAAGCGATTTTCCGATTTGTTTATCGCCGTACCAACGACGAGCACTTGTCTGCTGACTTAGTAGCTCAGGTATTTTTGAAGGCCATGCAAAAGCTCAATAAATACCAATTTAAAGGAGTGCCTTTTTCGGCTTGGTTATACCGGATTGCCTCCAACCAAGTATCTCAACATTTTAGAGATGCGAAAAAAGACCGAACCGTCAGCATCGAAGAACAAAACCTGACCGACCTCGCTGAGGAAATTAAAACTACGGACAATGAAAAACTAAGGACACTCCTTATCAGGTCACTGGAAGATTTAAAACCACTAGACCTAAGTTTGATTGAACTTCGTTTTTTTGAACAAAGACCTTTTAAAGAAATAGCTAACCTACTTGAAATCACTGAAAGCAACGCCAAGGTAAAGACCTACCGAATACTAGAGAAACTTAAAAAAAATATTACAAAAAATATATAGCACCGGATTTAACAACCCTTTGCTTATACCAATTCCTTGGATATGAAAAAAGATAATTACAAAATTAATCAAGATTTTAAACCCATCACCAGCGAGCAGATCGAAACGCATAAAAATTTCGACGAGCTACTGAAAACATTTAATACGGCCTCTCAGCCTGAACCTACTCCTGAGATAATAGGAGCACCTCGTCGCCGCTGGTTATACCCAGTCATTGCGATGGCGGCAGCTGGTCTGGTCGGTGTATTAATGATGGTACTCAACCCAGCACCTAAAGCAGATACAGCCGCTGAAGCAAAAGCTTATTTTGCATCTCAGCCCTTTATCAATCCACCGATTAAAACACTGAAGCCTACCTATCAGTCTAAATCAGTTGATGCCAATCAAGGTGGAACTTACATTTACGAAAATGGTTCTACGGTAGTGGTTCCTCCTGCGGCTTTTGTCAACGGGCAAGGAAACCTCGTAGAAGGTCCCATAGAAATTAAGTACCGAGAATTTCACGACTACGTGGACTTTTTCATCTCAGGTATTCCAATGGATTACGATTCGATGGGTACCCGTTATCAGCTGGAATCAGCAGGTATGATTGAGATTTATGCTGAGCAGAATGGGGAACGATTGAAAATGAATCCTGGTAAAAAAATGGACATCAAATTGGTCCACGATATTTATGCTGCTCCTGGTGACCCGCTAGATTTCAATATCTATCATCTGGATACCGATCAGCGTAACTGGGTTTATAAGGGTAAAAACAATTTGGAAATTTTAGTTGATCCAGACGCGGCAACTCCAATATCGGATGAAGCTCGTGCGGAAGAAAATCTCCAAACTCAGCTAAATGCTTTGAAAAAAGAGGAAGCAACAGAATTGGCAAAAATCGAGGCGACGATTCCAAAACCTAAAAAACCTGTTGCTCCTGCCAAATCCGATCCAAACGCACACGTTTTTGATCTCAATTTTACAGAGAGTATGATTCAAGCAGGAACTGCTGGTAACGATCTAGACGAACAACGAGCAGCACTCCGTGACTTACAAGAACAATACGATAATATACTTTGGGAGGTCGCCCCTAATCAGCCCGACTTTAACGAAAATGCCGCCAGCAGTATCAGTTGGATGGATATGAAGCTACGCAAATTAAACGATCGTGACTACGAACTCACTTTGATTGGCAGTGCCAATCAGATGAAGGTAAAAGTCAATCCGGTGCTGACGGGAGCGGACTACCAAAAAGCCATGGCCGACTTCAATCAGTCATTCGCAAAATATGAAACAGCGCTTGCGGACCGAGAAGGACAACTTCAATCAGCCCGTGATGTACTGCTGCGTGAGATTGCAGAACGAAAAAGACTCGCTAAAATGAACTACGACAAGCGAATCGCAACCTTGAAGGCTCAAGGCAAAGACAACAAGGTGACCGAGGAGATGATCAAACACAGGGTGGTCAATACCTTTACGGCAACAAGACTTGGCATCTGGAATTGCGACCGCCCACTACCTCCTTGGTTGGTACGTCTAAAAGCAGATTTCAAGAATGACCAACAGGAATCCTTTAACTCTAACGTGGCCTTCTTAGCGGATCAAACCCAAAATACGGTAGCTAAATTCTACGCTAAGGATGGAACTGAAGTGCAGTATAGTATGAACAGTAAAAAATTAATGTGGGTCGTCACGAAAGAAAATAAATTAGCAGTGTATCGTCCGGAAAAATTCAGCGACATTGATAATCGACAGCGGTCTCATACTTTTGTGATGGATGTGGTGGATCGAAAGATTGAAACAGAGGAAGACATCCGTGAGATTCTACAGTTTTAGAATTGCTATTGGCCATTAGCTTGTTGGCTAGTTGGCTTCCTTCAATCGTGTTTTAAATCTTACCTAAGACCTGGTAATTGACCGAATGAATAGAGAAAAAATTATTTAAGATTCCGATTTCTTTAGCTCCTACTTGCTTCGTGCAGGTAGGAGTTATGTTTTTATAGTCGACCATTAAATATTCTTTGTATTTTTATTCAAATAAGTGATCTGACAAAATAAAACATCACTTACTTAAGTACCAAATGTCAAAAAAACTTACGCAAAATGTCTACCATATATTTTCTATTTTTTATCATTAGTGGCTTACTGTTAATTTGCTACCCAATGGTTTTAATAGCCAATATTATGTCTTTTGCTGGACACAAGTCTGAACATAAACCGCCACTCTTCATGGTAATAGCCATGCAATCTTTTCTATGGTCGACCACCCTTTATCCCATCACTTATCTTTTCGCACTTTATAAATATAAGAATACGCCTCCCGAAACACACTATATTTGGGCTGGACTGATCTTACTGCACCTATGTTTTATTTTTTTAGGTTTTATAGGATGGACGACGATAGGAGAAAAATCTAGTAAAAATAAGCATATTTCACCCTTAATAATTCTAAAAGGAGAATCACTCCTGAAGAAGTAGTTCTCCTATTTAGAATACTCGCTCGCAGATTCATCAATCATTCCGTGGCTTCGACCGTTCCGTCCTCTCTTTTGATAGCAACGCCAACCGACGTATAACCAGCTTTCTCAACTTGCTGCTCTACTTGAGTAATCGTTAACGCTTTTTCCGTTGGATATTCAAAGGTCAACGTCCCCGTTTTCATTTCAATCTTTATTAGCCGGATGCCTTTTAATTCTTTGAATCTTTTTTCTAACCCAAACGCACAATACGGACACCCGAGTCCTTCTACCTGAACGGTAAATTGATCCATGTCTTTTGATTGGGCGTTGAGTGAACTAAAAGTACCTACCAATAAAAAGGTGGTAAAAACTATGATGATATTTTTCATTTTAATAAAATTTAGAAGTAATTTAAAAAACATATCTCGATCCCAGAAAAACGCTAAAATTTCGCTTTTTGGATTCCGAAATAGTTTGAACTAAGGGAAATTGAACAGCTGCTTCCACAGTTATTTGTCCTTTTGCATACTGAATTCCCTGTGCGTATAACAACATATATTCGT
>CAZYAC010000132.1:0-2159 GCA_964645475.1 uncultured Saprospiraceae bacterium
GGATTCGAACCTGCGGCCCCCTGCTCCCAAAGCAGGTGCGCTAACCGGACTGCGCTACACCCCGAATGTGTAACTTATTTGGCGGAGGAGGCGGGATTCGAACCCGCGGTACCTGTTTCCAAGTACGTCGATTTAGCAAACCGGTGGATTCAGCCACTCTCCCACTCCTCCGAGTGTTATTTTTATACCCTAACAAAGAATGATTAAAAATAATTCCCAGTGTTGATATTATACCACTTTCGGTATACAAGGTTACACCTTTTGGCCTAAAAATAAAAGCTGTTTTCAAACAGCGGCACAAATGTATAAATTGACAGCCAATAAATCAAGGATTTGATCGAAAATATTGTGGTTTTTGTGATTTTAATCTTGCACCGATTAGCCGATAGTAAGAACATGGCCTTTATACCCATTATTTAGTTCTTTTCTTCATATTTCCCTCTATTCACCGGCACCATCAATCCCATCAAAATCCCTACTCCTTCTTGATAAGCAGAAGCATCCCCTAAATCTATGTCTACGAGTCCCAGTGCATAGTTAATTCGCACAAACATCCGCTTTAGTCGAGGTAATTCTAATTCCAATCCTACTCCGAGGTGAACACCAATATCGAACCGACGAATTCCTTGTTCTTTAAAATCTAGGTTCATTTTTTCGAAATTAAAATTGTCTAGCTTTTTAAGTACGCCTGCTTTTAAGCCATAGGCAAAATAAGGACCGCCAAAGGCCCCGGCTCGTAGTTTTTTAAAGGGTAGAAAATATTGATATTCAATGGGTAATACTAGATAGGAAATGTTTCCTGAGACATATTCAAAATCTGGATTAAGATTTTTATTGGGAAGATTGGAGGGTTTGTCGGTCAGTCCAAACTGCACGGTTAGAGAACTAAAGTCAGAAAATTCTTTTTGGACTTGTACACTAGCATTTATTCCTTGGTCTTTTAGCCCAAAATAACCTCCTCCTCCTATCCCTACTCGGACTTGTGCCGATAATAGAATTGGCAAGAAAAAAAAGATCAGTGCAAATCCGAATTTTACAGTATTGGGCGTCATTTATCGTTTTGCTTAGGTAATCGGAGTCGGCTCCGTAAATGACTCTAACGCAAAAAGGGTTCCCTAAAGTTTATAGATTAGAAAATTAACAAATACAGTCTGAGAGGCGACACCTTACAGAGTCCACCTAATGGATTAGGCCTATTCTAAGAAAAGTTGATTTTATCTGTTCCTACGAGCGAAACATCCCGTCCGCTATTTCATAGACACACTCGCTTTACCTCGTGCTACAGAGCTCCTTGAAACCCACGCCCAGCCCGGAAATATCTTTTCAGCAATCCGCATCAACGGATAAGGAGCCAAAACAATAATTCCTCCAAGCACCGCATCTAAAAAGAAGTGGTTACCGGTAATCACAATCATCCATAGAACAAAAATGGGATAAATAAACATCCCGAATCTTATCCAAGTATTCTTTGATAGAATCAAACAAACGACCGAGATCAGCAGCGCATTACCAAAATGCATCGAAGGCATCGCAGCATATTGATTAAAGAGTTTTGAAAGGTTGCCTTCGTAAAGGTTGATTTCACTGATCGTTAATAAGGTATCCACAAATCCTATTTCATTTAACATTCGTGGAGGCGCACAGGGAAAACCAATGAAAATAAAGAGCGTAACCACATTAGCCAATAAGAAACCATTACGAATGAAGAAGTAATATGGCCGCTTGTAATGATATAACCAAATAAAAAATATAATGGTAGAAGGCAGGTGAATCCGCATATAAAACTCATTTACCCACTGAATTAATACGGTATGGTCTATAACGAATTGCTGCCAAGCAATTTCATAAAATATTCCCATCATTTGCTCCCACTCAATCACTCGATAGGCATTGGCAAAAGCCGTCTGCTCATCACCAATAGCGATATAACGTGAAATCTTGTAAAAGATCATGAAAATGACAAAAATGAGAATCTCCCGATAACCTGGTAGATTTTCTTTTTTGAATTTAAAATGGGGTAATAATTCTTTAATGCTCATAATTCTTGTAATAATTATTTGAAGTTATTCAACTTCCATTTTGAACAACTTCATTTCGTAATGGGCGGTAACGAAAAGAGGCGCAAGATACGTTACTTCGTTGAAAACCACTAGATTAAT
>CAZYAC010000132.1:2259-12313 GCA_964645475.1 uncultured Saprospiraceae bacterium
TCCGTCAGAGGGCTATATGTAAATGATTTTGTTGATATTATCGGCAATACCGTCGCTGAAGACGAATTGTTAGCCTTTGCACAGCAACATGGATTTAATTATCTGCTTTGTTATAATCTATATTTCATTCATTCTCAAAAATTTTCAATCACCGAAGCCGATTCTGCTCAACCACTCGCCGATTTTATGCGGAGAGCTCGAAGGGATTACGGTATTCAATCCATTGGGGCCGTAGGTGAAACCGCTCGCTCCTTTGAGCGCTTGGAAACTTATAATCAACTATATCCTGATGCAGCAGCCCGTTTTGATGTTTTTAACCTAGAATTTGAATTTTGGAATAAGAATATGATCAACAAATATTATTGTGATACTTACTTATCCGAAAATCAACTTCCCTGTGATACGGCTGGTGCTTTTACTTATTATCACCAACAACTGGTACAGATAAAACAACAAGCAACTCGTGCTGGAGCGCTTACTGAAGTATATATCGGCAAACCTACGCTCGGTCAGTGTAAAAAAATAGGAGCCATCTGCGATCGAGTTTTAGTTCATTACTATCGTTCTAGCCCTTTATATAAAAACGGAAACAGCATTTATAACTATAATTCTTATAGACTTTCTGCCCTTGCACCTGCCCAAGGAACCTTAGATATCCTGCCTATTTTTGGAGCAGGTCCTAAGTTTATGGGTGAATGGATCGGGCAAAATTCACTGTCAGCAGCCTTTTCTATATATATGGACGGTCAAAACGCTTGGAACCCTAAGACCGAACCCTGGAAAAATCACCTAAATATCGCCGGCGCCCAATGGTATCGATACACAGACCTACGCGTAGACCTGGCAGACGTCCATATTACAAGGGTACCACCTAGTGATAATCAGCCCCAATTAGCTGAAATTCCAACTGATTTTACCGTAATCCCCGGCTATATTGATTCGCAAATTATTATTCCTAAAGTCCAATCTGGACCAGCGACCCTACAATTGCTGGATCACGCTGGAAATATCCTCCTGCAAAACATGTATGATCATCATCATTCCGTTAAATTAAATATGAAAAAGATTCAACCTGGGGTCTATTTTCTTTCCCTTTTACAAGAATCAATTACCCAGCATTTTAGAATAGAGGTACAGCGGTAAAATTGCAAGTGAAAATTTAGCCTAGGCATAAAATAAGAAAACAGAAAATACTCACTCTATTGATAAAAATTACATGCACAAGTTCTCACGATAAAATATTTACACGTTAAAGAATCTTTGCGTCTTAGCGTCCTCTGCGAGAAAAACACTTTTAGAAGCCGACTCAATATTCAAAGCTAGACTTTATTCTTGATTTCTTTAACACTTGAGATTACCCTTAAAGTTTACCCATCCCTAAATCTGCAATTTCGTCCGGTCTAGCCACGCCAAGCTCCACCAAAAAAATAAAATTAATCGAGGCTTAGCACTATGTAAATTTCGTAAGATGGGCTTTTCAAATACATCAAACAATCCTACCACGATTCGATCTAATCCTATTTTGGATAAGCGTTCATGAGTTCGCAAAAGACGGGTATCCATCATGGCATATTTTTCTTGTAGAATCAATAAATTGCGAATGGCCATTCTGCGTTTTTCCAAAAAAATATTGGGATCATCTAATCCTAAATGCAGCAATCGATTGTCCAAATGTATTACTTCTACTCCTTCTTTTTTCAGTGACCAACCATACAACGTATCCTCATGTCCATATCCAGAAATCGCATCATCAAATTTTATTTTTTTAAACACCTCACTCGGAACGACAAAATTAAAAGAACTAAATCCGTGATGAGGATGGCGCGCCCGCTGGTCTGCAGCTACTACCTCTCGTTGGCTACCGACCAACCAATGCAGTTCTTTTCCTTTCGGAGCAGCAACAGCGTAGGCAGTACCTCCGACCAGTACTCTATTAGATGCCAGCTGTTCAACATATTTTTTTAAAAAGCCTTCGTGCTCAGGATAACTATCACAATCTAAAAATAACAGGTAAGAAAATTTCGCACGAGTACCAAGGGTATTTCGAATGGCAGATCGACCTAGATTTTCAGGAAGGTTTTCATAGGTCACCTCCTTTATTTTGGCAATGGGTTGATTTATTCTTTTTATTGCTTCCGTCGATCCATCATCCAAAACGATTATCTCAAAAGGAATTTCCAACGCACGGCCCTGTCGGACTAATTCGGCGACCAATTGGTTAACGGGCTCCGCATACACTGGAATTAAAATGGATAACATATCGTAAAAATAACACTCTTCCCAAGGTTATCAAGTTTATTTTTTATTTTTAGTTTTCAAAACTAAATAACAAATCAACGATGTTCAAATCAACGATCCTTCCACTTCTCCTATTAACGATTCTTTATGCTACTAGCTGTAAGAATAACCAGGCTGACTTAACAAATAAGATCAGTGCATTACAAACAGAGATCTCTCAGTTAAAGGCTACAGCTACCGAGTCAAATCCAGGATTTATTCACACCGTTTATTTTTATGCGGCCGAAGGGTTAACAGAAGATAGAAAAAACGAATTTATAGAAGGATTGGCAGATCTTGCTAAAACACCCTCTATCCAAAAAGTCTATTACGGTCCCCCAGCAGGCACAGACCGCGAAGTTGTCGACAATAATTATCTAGTCGCTTGGATTTGTCATTTTAAATCTTCCGCTGACCATGATGCCTACCAAGCTGATCCAATTCATTTAAAATTTATTGAAGATTATAAAGATGTTTGGGGAAAAGTATTAATCTATGATAATTTATTGGAGGGGTAATCAATCTTGTTAATTATATTTAAAACATTAGACATCCCATAAAATCTATAGATTGTCCATTTAATAGAGCTATTAGCCTTAAGCTGTAAGCAATAAGCCCTCTCCATTAGCGTATAATACGCAGTTGGAGAGGGCTTATTATTGCTTACCACTTTTATAAGTCCAATCAAGTGCAAATAGTACTAACCTGCTCTTTTTTGCATGTCTTAAAATTCGCATGAGTCATGTTTCTATTAGAAGCCTTATTCTTAAAAAGCTACTTTCCACCTAAAGTACAAGCTTCCGTTACCGTTGGAATCTGTCCCGCAGCAATATCATCAAATTTACCCTGTACATTTACTAAATTAGCGAAACCTCGCGCACGTAAAATAGAGGCTGCAATCGTAGAACGATAGCCACTACGACAATGTAAAAAGTAGAAATTTTCAGCATCCACTTCACTCATTTTTTCATTAATAAAATCCAGTGGAAAACTTTGTGCAGTCGTCACGTGGGCAGCATCATACTCTCCCGGTTTACGCACATCCAGCAATTTTATATCTTTCTTATAGCGCGTCGCAAAAGTATCGGCATCAATTGTCTCAATACTATCGATTTCTTTCCCAGCTGTTACCCATGCTTCAAAACCACCCGCCAGATGTCCTACCACATTATCGTATCCTACGCGAGCCAGACGCTTCACGGCTTCTTCCTCTTTTCCAGCTTCCGTAATCAACAAGATCGGTTGTTTCAAATCTGGAATTAACGCACCTACCCAAGGCGCAAAACTGCCTTTTAAACCAATAAATATAGCATTGGGAATAAATCCTTTTACAAAGGCCTCTTTACTTCTAACATCTAATAGTAAGGCCTGCGTTTCGTTTGCATTTTTTTCAAATGCTTCAGGAGTTAGTGACTGAGCTCCACGTTCCATCACGGTATCAATGGATTCATATCCCATTTTATTAAGTTGGGCGTTGGCCGAAAAATAAACAGGTGGCGGTAATAAACCATCTGTCACCGCCTCGATAAATTCGGCCTTAGTCATATCAGCTCGGAGCGCATAATTTTTTTGTTTTTGGTTACCTAGCGTATCCCAGGTTTCTTTACTCATACTTTTACCGCAAGCAGATCCTGCTCCGTGTGCCGGATAAACCAGTACATGATCTGGAAGTGGCATAATCTTATTTCGAAGGCTATCGTATAACCAACCCGCCAAATCTTCTTCCGTTAGATGTCCTTTTTTCTGGGCTAGATCCGGTCGACCTACATCTCCAATAAAGAGGGTATCTCCTGAAAATATCGCATACGGTTCGCCTACTTCGTCCTTTAGTAAATAGGTCGTACTTTCAGGTGTATGTCCCGGTGTATGCAAAACCGTGATGGTTAGTTTTCCTAATTTGAAAACCTCTCCATCTTTCGCTAAATGTTTGGTATAACCCGTTTCCGCTTCTGGTCCGTAAACGATTTTTGCACCTGTTTTTTCCGCCAAATCTAGATGACCAGAAACAAAATCTGCATGAAAATGGGTTTCAAAAATATATTTGATCTTTGCCCCGTTTGTTTTCGCTTTCGCAAGATAGGGTCCTGTTTCTCGTAACGGATCAATAATCGCTGCTTCTCCATCGCTTTCAATATAATAAGCGCCCTGCGCCAAACACCCCGTATATATCTGTTCAACTATCATAAAATCTAATTTTCTACACAAAAATAAAGAATATAGGGTGATTTAAATAGACTGATCACCATTCATTTCACAACAACACCTAATTGGAAAGGGTTCATTAGAATTTATGGTAAAAAAAAATTATTCATATATCGCCATAAATCCGGCAGCATCTACCTCATCGGCAGACTTGATCCGATAACGTTTTCTATCAGAAAAATCTTGTACGTATGGATGTTGAAAATCTGCAAACACATCTGTATCAACTTTTCTTACTTCCATAAAAGCTTTTCCTAATACCAAACCTATTTCTCCTGGATCTGCGAAAAAATATTCTTTTAATAATGGAATAACAGAACGATTAAAAACTTTTCGCAAATCCGCCAAGTTTTGTACTTGTAAAAAGTAGGAATGTCCGATACAATGGGCATGATCCAATAGTAAGGCTATTCTTTCGTTGATTGCTTTCAACAGTAATTCCAAATGGATACCATCCATCAATGGCTGCTGATTAAGTTTGCTAATCACGGTCGGATCAGGCAAGACCGCCTCAAAAGCAAATCGCCGACGGAGCGCAAAATCCAAGTTCTCAATACTACGATCCGCGGTATTCATCGTTGCCAAGAGATAGAGATTCGGTGGCACACTAAACATGGTTTTAGAATAAGGCAAAATTAGATGTAACGCTTCAGGTGCTCCTTCCCGCTTATTGGGTTCAATCAAAGAGATCAATTCGCCAAATACACTGGCAATATTAGCTCGGTTTATTTCATCAATAATCAGAACAAATCGCTCCGTAGTTTGTCGAGCTATTTCAGAAAACCGAGCCATCGAAATATCAGGCAATATACCTTGTTCGTCTTCAGTCTCTGCCAAAGGCCTATTCTCCAAATACCGTTGTTCAAACTGTTGCAAAAATGCAAAAACAATCAAGTAATCCTCCGCATTGGATACATTCGCACTACTCCGCACCACCGCTAACGGATCCATTAATTCGGTAGCATCCAGCGCCTGAAATTCATAATATATTTTTTCCAATTTCTTACGAGCAATAGATCCAAGTCCAAAGAATTTTTCTTTACGAACTTTTAAATTTCCGCTTCGCTCAATCCGATGTAAAAACAATTTACTACCATTGGGGCCAGGAAAACTTTCGAACTCATCACTTTTCAAAAATTGCAAAAAGGATTTATAGAGCGGCTTAAACTCAACCAATTGATGAGGAGCAGGAATCGCTTCCATAATATCTTCCACGAGTTCTTGTCGGGCTTCCAAGGCGATATGTTTAAAAATACCGTTTTGAATTTCGTACCGAATCTGTCCTTTTTCGGTAATGGGTTTGATTCCTTCTACAAAGTCTTCGTAAGTAAAAGATTGATGGAAAGTGACAAAATAGATCAATCCTTCTTCTACATATTCTTGGTAGCGTTGCTGCCGGTCAGCTCGGGGTTCTAAGGCTAATTCTTCCAGTGTCCGATGCTCTATAATCGCTAAGGCATGATCGATCGTTTTGTAGGTTTTTCCAGTCCCTGGAGGTCCATGTAAAATCAGATTTAAAGGATGGACTGCGGTCATTCCTTCGATATAATCTGGAATAGATTCTTCGACTAAATTTTCGCGTTGGGCCATTCCGGCAATTAATTCGTACTGACGCTTCGTGGCTTTATAGGTCACTCCAGACAATCCTCCATAAAACTTATCAAACTCCTTACTTTCTGCTAGTAGGTCTTTGGTAATTGGTCGATTCCACAAATTATACTCAATCGTTATTTTGACATTTTCTTCGGACGAAACTGGTTTTAAATAAAAGCTTTTTTGCTCTTTTGAGACTTTCCAAGTATCCACCCCTGACCGTATTCCCGCCAGTCCATAAACGCCTGGATTTTCTCCCGTTTTCCACAGAATCACTTTATCTCCTTTTTTTATTTTCTTTTTGTGGGCTTTTACTGGAAAGGTATGAACCGCATCCATCCTCAATGCCGGCCCCAACAAAAATTGCTGTTCGTGCGCCTGAAACAACCAATAATTCGTTTGCTCTTTCTTTTTCATAAACCAATGATAGGAATTTATTTGGAAGTTTTTGAAAAATCCAAAGTGATTTATAGAAGTTGTTTAATACAAATTTCCTGCTACTTGCCATTTGCTTCTTGCTAAGGCGTTCATCTGTATTCAAAAAAACACATTAAATGACAATAATCAATTCGATAGAAGGAAGCAAGTGGCAAATAGCAAGGAGCTAGAAGCACCCAAACTAATTTCTTCTTCGTACCTTTGCCTTTCATTATTTTACCATCAATGACCCATATCTATGAATGAAATTATTGCCACCTTTGATCCTATTCAAACCGGATTGACTAAAGATCTAATGACCTTTGGTATATTAACTATAGTCCTTCTCTGCGGGTTGGTGATCGGTAATCGGATGAAGGTGAAGTACGAACAAAGGCATTATAAAAATATGTTGTTGATGCTCACTTTTTTTGCGACACTTATTTGTGCAGGCGCTACCTTTTTCACCTGGTTGACTACGATCAAACTGACTCCCGTGGTCATGCGTGCACAGGATATGGATACGCCTTACGGAACCGTGGATTATACCGATATTCGAAATGCTTATTATTATCAGGATAAACAAACGGCAAAATACGCTGCCGATAAAGTAATTAAAGAAACACAATTTTTAATTATCGATGAGATAAGCCGCAAATCTCACGCGCTCAGCGAAGAAAATTATGATATTGATAAAATATTTTCTTTACTAGAAAAACAAGTACCTAAAGCGAAAGAATCATCAACTAGCAATGAATGATCTTTATTGGTTGTTTGGATTATCTGCTGCTTTTCTAATTGGAATGGCAAAAGCAGGAATAAAAGGATTGGGTCCTTTTTATGTTTTACTCATGTCTCAAGTTTTTGGTAGCAAAGCTTCTACAGGTATCATCGTTCCCTTATTTGTAATCGGAGATATCTTCGCCGTTATTTATTACAATCGACATACTCGCTGGATCTATCTCTGGAAGTTATTACCCTGGATGGCATTAGGTGTTTTTCTGGGTACTTGGGTAGGAAAAGATTTACCCGAAGCGATCTTCCGACAGATTATGGCTAGCTTAATTTTGGTAACCGTCATCGGTCTTTTTTGGTGGGACCGACGTAAAACTCAACCTATTCCTAATCAATGGTGGTTTGCGGCAAGCATCGGCATCATTGCTGGAGTCACGACGATGGTTGGCAATCTTGCGGGTGCTTTTACCACGATTTTTTTTCTTGCCGTAAGACTACCTAAAAACGAGTTTATCGGTACAGCAGCTTGGCTTTACTTTATCATTAATTTACTAAAACTCTTTCTTCATACCTTCTCTTGGGGAACCGTAAATATCGAATCTCTAAAAATAGATTTAACGCTTCTTCCAGCGACCATCCTGGGCATCATCACAGGAGTATTCTTAGTTAAAAAAATAAAAGACGATGATTATCGAAAATTTATTTTACTGGTCACTGGATTAGGAGCTTTATGGATTTTGTTGAAGGACTAATATGCTTCTGGCCGTTGAGATTGAAATTGAAATTGCTTTTGAGGTTGAAAATAGGTGGAGAGAAGTTTTCATCATATACGCTAAAACTTACTTCCCAAGGCAATAGTATCATCATAAAAAAAGCAAGTAACCACCCGTAGGCAATCACTTGCTTAAATTCACAAAAAAAATCTGTTTCCGGAAAACTTCCTAAAAAGTCTCCGATACAGTCTCATAGTATGTAATATCTTTTGACTATTATTTTAGAATAAAGTCTATTGTTTATCGGTGTATCTGGATATAACCAGAATGCTTATTACCATTGCCATCGTCTAGCAGATAGAAATAGGTACCATCTGGTAATACCTGCTCGGTCCAGGTTCCATTCCAAAGTGTATTCTCGTCGTATTGACCACTTTCGTTAAAACCATAGGCATCCTTGCGATATACCTGATTACCCCAGCGGTTAAAGACACAGAGCGTATTATTTGGAATATTTCTTAATCCTTGGATCATAAATACATCATTTACGCCATCATTGTTCGGTGAAAATCCATTATGGATAACCAGTTCATTCAATGTATCACATTGTACATAAACAGCTACCGTAGTAGAATCACAACCCGAAGCATTACACATACCATACATTAGGGTATCTGGAATATCATCATCACAATAATCCGTATCTGGGATATAAGTCAGTAATCCGGTCTCTCCATCTAAGAAGGCGGTTCCGTTATCAGGTCCCTCAACGATGAAGAAAGTATCAATCATTTGATTTCCTGCATCATCGTTATTTACAATTACAATATCTACCGCAGTATTAATAATCGTATTAGCCGTGTCCGGATTAGCGGTAGGTGGCAATAGTTGATTAGATGTAGTGTTGAAAATAAAGGTAGTCGTATCACAAACTCCTAAATCATCACACAACACAATACAAGCCGTATCCATTCCTACCTCCATTCCTGTCACTTCAATACAAGTGAATTCGTTTAAGAAATTTACACTAGTCGAGGTGCCGGACGCATCTGGACAAACGTTGTCAATGTCAATTATATTTCCAGCTAAATCTGAAGTATCCAGACAAATCGTATCCGTAATACCAATTACCAGATTTGCTAAAATCGTATCAGGATTAATACAATCCATCGCCACCGAAATGGCAATGGTATCCGTACAACCGTCAGGCCGTTCGAAAATTATTTCATGAAGTCCTGCAGCAAGTTCTAGATTGGTTCCACCACCCACCATCATGTCAACAGCTGGTAAGATCGTCAGACTATTGGTCAATAATTGGCGAATATTTAAGTTACCATACGTATTATCTGGATTAGCTCCAGTAATCGTTTCAGCCACTAGGTCGTACGTCCAACTACTACCAGTATCCCATAGATTCATAGAATCCGTGAGGGCAGTCAGATCAGCAAATTGACCACTAAACATGGTTCCATTCACGGTCCAGTCTTCCAGATCGTAAGGCCCACTACCTGGGACATTTTGCGTTTCATAAGTAAGGACTGTATCTGCGCCACAAGCCGTTAATAAAGTTCCGTAAGTCACTCCATTATCTGTAATCGTGAAACGAGTGGCATCGTTGATTGGCACTGGAACACAAGCAATGGCAAGATCATTACAATCGTCTAAAGTCAGTAACTGGCTTGTTGTGGTGATAAAATCAGGACAAATTGGCGTTGGTGTACAATCCACTTGAACTGCAATTGTATCTGCACAACCGGTTATATCATCGGTTACAATAACTATATGGAAACCAGTATCAATATTCATCGTCGTACCATTTGCCCGAAGGATTGGACTTGGGCTTAACGTTATCAGTGGAGTACTATTTTCACTAATCGTCAAATCTCCGTAAGTGTTTAACGGACTTCCACCAGTAATTAATAATCCACTATAATTCCAGTTACCCGTCGGATCAATCACGTTCATACTATCGGCTAATGCTGCCGGGTCACTGAAACTAACTGGGCCAAACATTACTCCACTAATCATCCAACTATCTAATTGATAAATACCAGGGTTATTAAAGGTTACCGTTAAATAACTTTGAATAGAATCAAAATCACAACCTGCAAATCCAT
>CAZYAC010000133.1:0-12288 GCA_964645475.1 uncultured Saprospiraceae bacterium
AAGGAACACTAGTAATTCTTAAATTTAGAAATTCTTCTGGGTGATAAATCACGATTGGTTGTTTGGAATACCCCCCAGTTAAGACACCATCTACTAACAAAAAGGGCACCCACGTAATCAGGTATGATAAATAGAATTTGGTCCGGTAGGTATTTTCAAAGTAGAGATAATGCAATATCATGAATGCTCCAGTAAAAAGAAAAGTAGTACTCGTATATATTCTATTCCAATAAAACATACCGACTAGTATGAGTAGAACTCCAAGGCCAACACTGATCCATTTATCTACTGGAGCTAGAAGATCACGAGGAAAATAAAAATGCAAACATTGATAGATAAAAATACTGCTAAATGGAATGACAATAAAAAATAATATTTCTTCAATTGGCAATCCAAATACCGTTAATACCTGATGATACATTTCGTTGAATCCCCAAACTTGCCAGGTTGTAAAAATTATATCCCAAAGGATGAAAGGAATGGCGATTAGTAAAATGGCTGGAAATAGATTTTTCCAACTTGTATAATAATGCACTCTTTTATCAAAGCTCAATAAAAAAACGGGAATGAAAGAAAAGAGATGTATTGCAAAGTATAACCATCGAGTTTCAAAAACACCAATCTGAGAAACCAATGGTACGTCAAGAATTAGAGGAGTCTCGGAAATGGCGTCTACGCTCCAAATTACAGCGACCAATAGTAATGGGAGTCCAATAAAGAGTAGCTTAACAGTTGACTTGTTCAAAGTAAATTAAGCTGATTTTTTAAAGCAGAGCTAAACAGTAGATACATTTTTTTTCCATCGTTTACTCTGATTCGTTCCTGCTTAACCATACTGGCTGTGGATTTTTTAATCTTCTGAAAAAGATTGATATAATATACATATGCTAGATAAACACCAAATCGAGCACTTTCGGGTAATTTCAAAATACCCTCATAACCATGATCAAAATCCGCCTTTATATCCGCTTCTATCATGGCCTTATCCTGATTAGTGAAATTTAGAAAATCAATACCTGGAAAATAGACACGCCCTCGCTCATCAAAATCACTTTTCATATCTCTCAGAAAATTTATTTTTTGAAAAGCACTACCCAAGCTTCTTGCGGAGCCTTTTAACTCTTTGTATTTGGTTTCATCATTTTTAAAAAAAACTCGCAAACACATCAACCCAACTACTTCAGCAGATCCGTAAATATATTGTTTATATAATCTATCCTCATACCGATCAAAATGTAAATCCATTTCCATACTATCCAAAAAAGCATCAATCAATTCTCGTTCTATTCCATATTCGTTTACCACTTCCTGAAAAGATTGTAATACTGGATTCAGGCTTATTTTTTGTTCAATCGCTTGATAAGTGTCCAAACGAAATTTTTGCAATAGTTCAGTTTTATTAAAATCGTGAAAAGTATCCACAATTTCATCTGCAAAACGAACAAATCCATAAATTGCATAAATAGGTTTTTGCAGCTGCTTAGAAAATAACCGAATGCCCATCGAAAAAGAAGTGCTATATCGATTGGTGATCAGCTGACTGCATTCATGACATGTTTTTTGATATAAAGAAATCATAGCAATGGGGTTTTACTAGACTTTATGCTAAATAATTTAAGCATGGCTCAAAATTGATCTTAGCATAAAGTCTATTGGTATTCCTTGTCAATTTCAGTAGCTACTACTTGTCCAGAAATCAAAGATGGAGGAACTCCTGGACCGGGGGTAGTTAATTGACCTGTGTAATATAGGTTTTTTACTTTTTTATTTTTAAGCTTTGGCTTTAAAAATGCTGTTTGGAATAAGGTGTTTGCCAATCCATAAGCATTCCCTTTGTAAGCGTGATAATCTTTTTTGAAATCATTATGAGCAAAAGACCTTTTATAAATCACGTGTTCTCGGATATTTTGTCCAGTTAAATCTTCCAAACGATCCATAATGATGTTATAGTATTTTTCTCTGGTTGCTTCATCGTCTTTTAAGTCTGGTGCCAATGGTATCAATAAAAATAGGTTTTCATAACCCTTAGGCGCTACACTATCATCTGTCTTGGAAGGACAACATACATAAAACAAAGGCTTGGAAGGCCACTGTGGATTTTCATAAATTTCGTTAGCGTGTTGTTCAAAACTTTCGTCAAAGAAGAGGTTGTGATGTTTTATCCCTTCCACCTTTTTATTAACACCCAAATAAAATAACAAAGAAGACGGAGCCATCGTCCTTTTGTCCCAATATTTTTTATTATAATTTTGTTTAGCAGGTTCCAATAACATTTGGTCTACATGATGATAATCCGCAGCCCCCACCACTACATCTGCCGGATATTCCTGACTTGCTGTTACTACACTAGTCGCATGGCCGTTGGGAACATTAATACTTTTAACCTCCTGATTGAGTATTATTTTAACGCCTTTTTCTTTTGCCAAAGAAACCATGGCTTCAATGATTTTAAACATTCCGCCCATTGGATACCAAGTACCCAAAGACAAATCGGCATAGTTCATCAGACTATATAAAGCGGGCGTGTTCTGAGGAGTAGCACCTAAAAATAAAACGGGAAACTCTAATAGTTTAATCAGTTTTTCGTTTTTGAAAAGTTTGCGAACGTGTGTTGACATTGGTTGAAAAAGCTGTAATCGAAACAAGCTTTTCAATACTCGTGCATCTGCAAATTCAAAAATAGAATGACCGGGTTTAAATACAAACTCATTCATTCCTACCTGATATTTGTATTGTGCTTCTTTTAGAAATTTCTTCAAGTTTTCACTACTACCCGCTTCATACGATTCGAAAAGTCTATATAAGTCTTTGATTTTAGCTGGAACTTTCATGATATCTTCCTTTCCAAAATAGATGGCGTAAGAAGGATCCAGCCTCTTAAGTTCGTAGTAGTCTGCTGTTTTTTTACCAAACAACTCGAAGTATTCGTCAAATACTTCGGGCATCCAATACCATGAAGGGCCCATATCGAAAGTAAATCCTGCTGCCTCAAATTGACGAGCTCGTCCTCCAGGAACACTATTTTTTTCCAGAATAGTAACATCGTAACCACGATCAGCTAGACAGGTGGCTGTCGCCAAACCCGCAAAACCGGAGCCTATTACAATTATTTTTTTACTCAAAAGAAATAGCTGTTTGTTTTTATAATAGAATGGAAAACAGAAGTTCGGGACATTAGTTCAAGCGGAAATAAAAAAACCCTGTACAATTTCTTGCACAGGGTTTAGATATTTTAAAAAGAGGTTAAGCTTTTTTGCCTCCTTGCAGTTCATCCTGCAATACTTTCAGTTCATCCCATTTACCAGTAGCGGCCAAGGCACTTTGCTGTGGCCAGGTAGTTGGGTCGTGCATTTTGTAACGACTTCCGGCAGCCTCAAGGATTTCCTTAAGTTTTTCAACCTTAGCATCAGCTAGCTGAGCAAAAGTTTTAATTCCACCGTTTTGCAGAAGTTCAGAAATCTTTGGTCCGATACCTTCAATTTTTTTGAGATCATCTGCCACCACTTCTACCGTCACTTCTTCTTCGATCTCTTCAACTTCAATATTGACTTCTTCTTCAACTACCTCCTCTTTAGGAGTAGCTACTACTTCAATCTTTTCTTCGGCTACCTCAGGTTCTGCTGCCTTTGGCTCTGGCTTAGCAGGTGCTTCCTTTTTAGGCTCTTCTTTCTTAGCAGCTTTATTATCTGCTTCGATTTGACCTCTCAACTGAGAGAAAACATCCATTTCACCAAGGGTTGTACGTTCTACTTTAGACTGAGTACTCTTAACTTGACTACGAGTTTTCGTTCGCTGCTCTTGCTTATCTTTCTTCACCGTTTCATCTGCATCACGACGGATATCGTCTAAGTAACGGAGGTGAGAAACTAAGATTCGCTTGTCATCACGGTTAAACTCAATCACTTTTACAGTTAGAATTTCTTCCACGTTAGCCATACTGCCATCTTCTTTACGGATATGCTTGATAGGAGCAAATGCTTCTAAACCATAAGGTAGTTGAACAATAGCACCTCGGTCATCTTTACGCAAAATAGTTGCTTCTTGGTAAGACCCAACAGGGAATACCTGTTCGAAAGTATCCCATGGATTTTCTTCGATCTGCTTGTGACCAAGAGAAAGCTTACGAGAATCTTTATCTATTTCTAGAATAACGATTTCGATATCTTGTCCTTTCTTAGTAAACTCAGAAGGGTGAGAAAAACGCTTAGTCCAAGACAGGTCAGAAATGTGTACCATTCCGCCAATACCTTCTTTTAACTCAACAAAAACACCATAAGGCGTTAAGTTTTTCACTTCACCTGTGTGACGGCTACCGACTGGAAATTGTTCTTCAATCGTACTCCAAGGATCGTTAGATAGTTGCTTGATACTAAGCGACATTTTTCGATCTTCGCGATCAATGGTAACTACTTTCGCCTCGTGCTCTTCTCCAAGATTGAAATACTCACGCGCATTGATTGGTTGGTTGCTCCAAGTAACTTCTGATACGTGGATCAAACCTTCTACGCCTGGCTGAATTTCGAGGAATGCACCATAATCTTCGATATTGACAATCTTTCCTTTGACGGTAGATCCTTCGGAAATCTCTTGTTCCAGTACTTCCCACGGATGTGGTTGTAGCTGTTTTAAACCTAGAGAAATTCTCTTCTTGTTTTCGTCGAAGTCTAATACTACTACGTTGATCTTTTGGTTGAGTGTTAAGATCTCTTTTGGATGAGAGATACGTCCCCAAGAAATATCGGTAATATATAGTAGACCATCTACTCCACCTAAATCTAGGAATGCTCCAAAATCGGTTAAGTTCTTTACGAGACCTTCCAATACCTGACCTTTTTCGAGGCTGGCAATGATCGCTTCACGCTGCTCAGCAAGATCACTTTCAATCAGTGCTTTGTGAGAAACAACGGCGTTTTTAATTTGCTCGTTAATCTTAACTACTTTGAATTCCATGGTTTTACCCACGTATGCATCGTAATCAATAATAGGCTTAATATCAATTTGTGAACCAGGTAAGAATGTTTCCAGACCGGAAGCATCTACAATAAGTCCACCTTTGGTTTTGCTAACCACGGTACCTTTAATTACCGTACCATTTTCGAATGAGTCAACAATAGACTCCCATGCTTTCAGCAATTTAGCTTTACGACGGGAAAGAACGAGTTGACCACGGTGGTCTTCTTGTTGTTCTACATAAACATCAACGAGGTCTCCAGCTTTAAGGTCGGGTAAATCACGAAATTCTGACAAAGAAATTAATCCATCAGACTTACAATTGATATCCAGTACTACGTCTCCATTGTGAATAGTGGAAACTTTCGCTTTCACGATTTCATTTTCCAAAACGGAAGTAAGCGTTTGCTCATATTCCGCAAGATAATTTTGAGTTTCTTCGTCTGTGTAAGGAAGTGCATGTAAATTCCCTTTATCCCAAGGGAAATCATCGTGTGCTGTACCGCTCATATCATCTGCGTCAACGAGCTCTTCTAGGTTGATTTTATCAACTTCTTCTTTTGCACTTTCGGTAGAGGCACCTGTTGTCTGAACGGGTGTTTCCTCTACGGTTACAGGAGTTTCTTCTACTTCCTGATTTTCTGGTTTCTTTTCGTCTTCTAACATAAAGAATCCTGGGTTTGTAGCCCCAAACAAATTGGGACGGGTTAAACAATAATTTTTTAGAGGTGCAAAGGTACGATATTTTGATAAAAAATCGCAAATTGAACAATCCCTATTGCAGACTTATAAAAAAGCCTAAGTTTTTGTATTTTTATTCTTCCATTAACTAAGCTAACTAACTGATTATCAAATTCTAACTATTTTAAACGAATGAACAATAACGAACATAAGCCATGGCTGGCCAACTATCCTTCGGGAATTCCTGTCAATATAGACCCTGACAAGTATGGTTCCGTAGTAGAGGTCATTGACGAAACCCTAAAAAAGTATGGTGATAAACCAGCTTTTGTTTGTATGGGACAGGAGCTTTCTTATAAAGAGCTGGACGAACGCGCCCATGCATTTGGTGCCTATTTGATTTCCAGAGGACTAGAACCAGGAGATAAGATCGCGCTCATGATGCCTAACTTGCTCCAATATCCCATTGCGCTCTTTGGTGCCCTGAGGGCTGGACTCATCATTGTGAACACGAATCCACTTTATACTCCTAGAGAAATGAAACACCAATTTGTGGATGCGGAAGTAAAAGCGATTGTAATTGCGGAAAATTTCTGTAAAAATCTACAACAGGTGATGGATTATACCAACATCAAAACCATCATTAAAACCACTATTGGAGAGCTGTTAGGCACGATCAAAGGTAGTGTCGTTAACTTCATGGTTAAAAAGGTGAAACGGATGGTTCCAGCTTACGAGTTGCCCAACGCAGTTACTTTTAAAGAAGCACTCACACAGGGCAAAAAATTTAAAATACCTTATCGAAAAAGCAATCCTGGCGATGTAATCGCTTTGCAATACACAGGAGGAACCACGGGTGTTTCAAAAGGAGCCATGCTCACTAACCGAAACCTTGTCGCCAATATGGAACAGATTAAAAGTGCCATTAGTCCTTATATTACTGAAGGTAAAGAGGTTGCATTATCCCCCTTACCGTTGTATCATATTTTTGCTTTTTCTGTCAATTGTTTGGCGTTGTTGAATATGGGTTGTACAAATATATTAATTGTAAATCCTCGTGATTTTTCCACCATTGTGAAAGCATGGAAAGGTTATCCGGTTAGCCTGATGACCGGTGTAAATACCTTATATAATGGATTGGCCAATGATAAGGCTTTTCGGGAACTTGATTTTAGTAACATGGTTGCTTCTATTGCAGGAGGAACAGCAGTTACGAATTCCGTGTTGGAACAATGGGAAACCCTCACTGGCAAACCGCTATCAGAAGGTTATGGGCTTACAGAGACTTCTCCTGTGGCTACCATGAATCCAATTGACGGAACAGGTCGCAAGGGTACTATTGGAATGCCGGTTCCTTCAACAGTTATGCGAATTGTTGATGAAGAAGGAAATGTATTACCACCTGACGAGATCGGAGAAATCCAGGTAAAAGGTCCACAGGTAATGAAAGGCTATTTTAATCGTCCAGAAGAAACTGCTAAAACAATAATTGATGGCTGGCTAAATACGGGTGATATTGCCAAGATGAGTCCTGATGGATATTTTACGATTGTAGACCGTAAAAAAGACATGATCTTGGTTTCAGGCTTTAATGTTTATCCTAATGAAATTGAGGATGTTCTCGCCTCTCATCCTAAGATAATGGATATAGCAGCAATTGGGGTGCCGAGCGAAAAATCAGGAGAGGTGGTTAAGGTATTTATTGTGAAAAAAGATAAATCGTTAAAAGAAAAAGAAGTAATAGAATTTTGTCGAGAAAATTTAACGGGTTATAAGGTTCCTAAGCACGTTAGTTTTATAGACGAATTACCAAAGAGTCCCGTTGGTAAGATATTGAGGAGGGAATTGCGAGAGTTATAAAAATTAAACATAAAAGGCTTTCCCAATTTATCAGGAAAGCCTTTTTCATATTATCTCATAAATCTAAAGTCTATTTTAGATTTATTTCTTCAATAGGTCTCTAATCTCTCCTAATAAAGTTTGGTCTGCCGTTGGATCTGGAGCTGGAGCAGCGCCCATAAATCTGATCTTAGATTTACCTAACCAGAAAAGTACCAAACCTACAGTAATCAAACTAATAATCGAGTTCAACCATTTACCGTAACGAATAGCATTTTCAGCAACATATCCATCTTCGCCCGCTACACCTTGTGCTGGAGAAAGTACATGTCTTAAATCAGAGAAATCCATCCCTCCCGCTAAATGACCGACAACAGGCATGATAATGTCTTGTACAAATCCGTTTACAACAAGACCTACCGCACCTGCTAAGATAACAGCGATTGCAAAATCTATGACGTTCCCCGTCATAATAAAATCCTTAAATTCTTTTAACATAATTGATGTTTTTAGTAAAAAAATAAAATTAGTTCTCGTTTATATTGACGAATATAGCCAATAATGTCACAAATCAACAAAAAAAAAGCGTTTCGATAGTCGAAACGCTTTCTTTTTTTCTGGAAAGTATTTAAAAAAACACTCTATATTCTAAGCAATACCCGCGTCTTTACGGATTTTGTTAAGTGCAGAACCGGCCTTTACCCAGTCAATTTGTGCCTGATTATAAGTGTGATTTACTTTAATTCTATCCTTCGTCCCATCTGCATGTTTTAAAACAATCGTCAATGGTTCTCCTGGCTTGAATTTTCTTAAAGAAGTAAGATCAACAAAGTCATCCTGACGTACTTTGTCAAAGTCTTTAGGATTCGCAAAAGTTAAAGCGAACATTCCCTGCTTCTTCAGATTAGTTTCGTGAATACGAGCAAAAGATTTTACAATCACTGCATTGACACCTAAGAAACGAGGCTCCATGGCAGCGTGCTCACGGGAAGATCCCTCACCATAATTCTCTTCGCCAAATACAACGGTACTAATTCCTTTTTTCTGATAGAATAGTGCCGAATCAGGTACTTTCATGTATTTTTTCTTACTAAGATTCAATACCTTATTAGTTTCTTCATTAAAAGCATTGTTGGCTCCAATCAAACAATTTTGCGAAATATTCTGCAAATGACCACGGAATTTCAACCAAGGTCCAGCCATAGAGATATGATCGGTTGTACACTTTCCTTTGGCTTTAATGAGTATTCGCATATCTTTAAGATCTGCTTGCTTGATAGGCTTAAAAGGAGTGAGTAATTGTAATCGATCCGATTTTTTATTTACCACTACTTTAATATCTGATCCATTTTCTGCAGGTGCTTCGTAGCCAGCATCTTCTACATCAAAACCCTTAGGAGGTAACTCTACTCCTTTTGGAGGAGATAATTTTACTCTTTTACCATCAGAATTGACCAATTTATCCTTTAAAGGGTTAAAGGTTAAGTCTCCAGCAATGGCCAATGCGGTTACAATTTCAGGAGAAGCTACAAAGGCATGTGTTTGTGGGTTACCATCATTACGCTTTCGGAAGTTACGGTTGAAAGAAGTAATGATAGAATTTGCTCGACTTGGATCGTCGGTATGACGTGCCCATTGTCCGATACAAGGTCCACAGGCATTGGCGAGTACTACGCCGCCCATATTTTCAAAATCCTCCAAAATCCCATCACGTGCAACGGTATAACGAATTTGTTCAGAACCAGGAGTGATCGTAAATTCAGATTTAGCTTTGAGTTTTTTCTTAACCGCTTGCTTGGCGATAGAAGCTGCTCGATCTAAATCTTCGTAAGAAGAATTGGTGCAACTACCAATCAAACCAACTTCTAGTTTTTGTGGATAACCTTCTCGCTTCACTGCTGCCGCGAATTCAGAAATAGGGTATGCTAAATCTGGTGTGTAAGGACCATTAATGTGTGGTTCTAATTTAGTAAGATTGATATGAATGATTTGATCGAAATACTTTTCAGGATTTTTATAACATTCTTTATCTGCCGTCAAATCACCTTTTACTTTTTTTGCTAGTCTCGCGACGTCCGCTCTACCAGTTGCCTTTAGGTAACGATCCATTGAAGTATCGTAACCAAACAAAGAAGTGGTTGCGCCAATTTCAGCGCCCATGTTACAGATGGTTCCTTTCCCAGTACAAGATAAACTCCTAGCACCTGGTCCAAAATATTCGACGATGGCTCCAGTTCCACCTTTTACGGTTAGAATTCCAGCTACCTTAAGAATAACATCTTTAGAAGAAGTCCATCCATTTAATTTACCGGTAAGTTTAACACCGATTATTTTAGGCATTTTCAATTCCCATGGCATATCAGCCATTACATCCACGGCGTCAGCTCCTCCTACTCCGATAGCAACCATTCCTAATCCACCGGCATTAACGGTATGAGAATCAGTTCCAATCATCATTCCTCCAGGAAATGCATAATTTTCTAAAACTGTTTGATGAATAATACCGGCTCCTGGTTTCCAAAAACCTACACCGTATTTATTAGAAACAGAAGCAAGAAAGTCATACACCTCAGAATTAACGGTGTTGGCTATTTTCAAATCTTTACTTGCTCCTACTTTGGCTTGGATTAAGTGATCACAATGTACGGTAGAAGGTACCGCTACTTTGTCTTTACCAGCCATCATAAATTGTAATAAGGCCATCTGGGCAGTAGCATCTTGCATCGCTACTCGATCTGGGGCGAAGAAAACATAGTCCTTACCACGTTTATA
Organism: uncultured Saprospiraceae bacterium; assembly: GCA_964645475.1. Taxonomy (GTDB): domain Bacteria; phylum Bacteroidota; class Bacteroidia; order Chitinophagales; family Saprospiraceae; genus JALZUU01. The sequence goes on from CAZYAC010000133.1 coordinate 10,243, forward strand.
TTTTTTCAGACGAGATTCTGAATGTAAATGACCATAAAGAATTTTTTCGGTAAGTGTGAGTGGACGTTTTAAACGTTTGCGAATTTTTTCAATTTTCGCCGGCAGGGCTTCGTAATAAGCCTTAATCATTTCAATATCAAAAGCCATAATTGGAAAGGTTGGTGAATTAAATTTTAATTATAGAAAACTTAGTGCATCGACTAAGTGCTTAGTATCCTAAGAATGTGGTGCAAAAATAATTATATTTAAGAACATATAATTGTATTACATTTCAAAGCTTTTTTTGTTGCGAAGTTATCCGCTTATTATGGGAAAATAGATTTTACTTTTTATCAATTCTTTCAATCAATCTGCCCGTTACCCGTAAAATATCCATTTCGGTAACAATCCCGACTAGTTCACGATCTTTGACGACCGGCAAACATCCTATCTTTTCTTTTCTCATTTTTTTCATCGCATCCACAATAGTAGCCCGAGGGCCAATCGTTTTGGGCGACGTAATCATAATATCTTTGACCAGTTTATTTTTCGTCTTTATTTTTTTACTATGAATATAATGTCGCAAAATATGCCGAATAGTAATTAGTCCTATAAGATTACCCTTCGTATCTTCTACGGGTGTAAACCTGATTTTTCGCCAATCCATCATTTCGCCTACCAGTTCAATGATATCATCCTGTTGAACGGTAAATAGATCAGTTACCATAAATTCTTCTACCTTAATATCATGAGGATAATAACTGAGTAAATCTTTTTTTAAGTCGGGAAGTTTCCACTTATGCACGGGTATATTGTCTTTTTGATTTTTAATAATAGAAGCGGTCAGACAAGTGAGTGCTTCGTCGCGATTGGTTTCTTTAAGTAATTTGGTGTAGGCCCGGAGTTGCCAGCGAGCGCCATTCATATGCTTTGAAGTTCGCTCTTTAATAATGCCAAGATATTTGTCAATATCTTTAGTGTTTACTTTATGATTTTTCAAACCCTGACGGGCGATGGGTAATAATTTTTTTAAGATTAAATCCTTGCCACTAATTTTGACTTCCTTAAACCAATTAAATTTTGAGTCCATTCCATAACGAGAAGCTTTAGAAAAATTATCCCGGATATCTGCATAGCCGATATGGTCGGTAATATCTTCGTGGATATCTGCCATACCAACCATCAGTCCAAGCCAAAAAGTAGCGTTGGCCATTTCATCCACACCGGTAGGCCCTGCAGGGAAAACCCGATTTTCAATTCTAAGATGTGGCTGTCCGTTTGGACTGATTCCATAACAAGGTCGATTCCAGCGATAGACCGTAGAGTTGTGAACTTGCAATGCCCGAAGTTTTGGGATTTTTCCTTCGTTAAGCATTTTAATAGAATCCTCTTTAACGTCGCTACTCAACAATACCCGAAAACGAGAGATGTCTTCTTTGTAAATTTCCAGAATAGATTTTCTTAACCAACCACTGCCAAAATTTACGCGAGGACTACGTTCCCGCATATGATCGTGAGTAGTCCGAGTGTCAAGGGCTTGCTGAAAAAGCGCAATTCGTGATTCGTGCCAAAGTCTACGTCCAAATACGATTGGTGAATTCGCAGCAATTGCCATCACAGGTGCGGCAATTGTCTGAGCGATGTTATACATTTTTACAAAATTATCAGGGGAGACCTGAAGATGAACTTGAAAACTGGTATTACATGCTTCCAAAAGTGGTGAATCATGCTTGACGAGTAATTCATCAATTCCTAGTAAACGAAGCTCGTAGAAATTTCCTATCAATTGCTGATTGATGGATTCCATCAATGCTTTGTATCTTTTTTTAGGGGTAAGATTCTCAAGATCTAAATTTACTTGCCTAAGCGTTGGCAGAATACCCGTAATAATTACTTCCGTGTCCAGTTTGGCTACTCGTTTACGGATAATTGCCAATTTTTCGTTGTTCTCTTTTTCCATTTGCCGGAGGCAGTTTCCTTTTAGTTCGCGAGGCGTAAGATTGGTTTCTAAATTAAATTGTGCCAACTCCGTTTCCACCCACTCGTATTCTTTCATAATACCCAAAG
>CAZYAC010000134.1:0-7323 GCA_964645475.1 uncultured Saprospiraceae bacterium
GGCTGGTCGAATCTTATTTCGCCAAATTTTACGCTTGATTTCTTTATTACCCGACTATATCAGAAAACCTACAGAAGGAATGATCCTTCCGAAGAACGAAACACGTTTTCGATCGGATTAGCGGTTAATGGATTGCTTAGATAGTGGATTAGTTAATCAGTGAGTCCGCTCTGAAAAGTCCAAGATTTGAAAAAACACCATACATTATTATCACTTTAATAGATAACTAATTTACGGTAAAAGATATACACGTTAAAAAATCTTTGCGTCTTTGCGATCTCTGCGAGAAAATCACTTTTCGGAGCAGGCTCATCAGTTAATTGGTTTTGCCCAAGAGTGGCACCAATTAACTGATTAACCAATACAACTGATTAGCTAAAAGATCACTGTTTGACAAAACCTTTTGTCCACTGCAAGTCATCTTGCTGCACCCGAATCCAATACTTTCCAACGGGTAGGTTGCTGATAGAAAGAAATTGCTCACCTCGATTTATTTTTCCCGTTTGTACTATTTGGCCACTCAATCCAAAGATCTGAAAATCTGCGTTTTTATCGAGTTCAGAATTGATAATCAACTCCGATGAAGTTAAAGTGTTGACTAAAGATATTCCAGAAAGCGTATTATTTTTTACGTTAAGCACCAATGGATTACCAAAAACATCGGCACAAAAATAAGCTGGCGTATTCATTCCAAACATTCCTGTATCAGAAGAAGTTAAATTGAAAGTGACACTGTCTACCTCCGCATTAGAAAATTCAATTTCTATCCATTCGTCTAAGATATAATCTTGACTATTATCCTCAAAACGATAATCTGCCAAGTAAACTGGAATCGTTTCCTGAAGTACATTTTCGGCATAAGTATTTATGGTCAGTAGGAAAAAATCTGGATCATTACCCGTTTCTCCGCCAAATTTCTTTGCAACATTATCACCGTCTCGCATGCTTAAATAGGCGTAAGTACTATTGGTAATGTGTACCGAAGGAATAGTAATCATTCCAGAAGTTTGCTCCCTATCTAGTGTCACGTAAGATCCTGAAAAAGCAAAACTAACCGCATAGGCAGCTGATCCGTCTGCACCTTCTCCCACGATAGAACTGTACTGATTCGGTAATCCAGGAGTAGTTACATCAGTGGTTGCCGAAATAGCCCAGCCACTCCAGAATTCACAATCCTCTCCGCAGTCAGTAAAACTATTAGGGAAAAATAAATTGTCAAAAACAAAACCGGTATCAGGCGAACTGTCATTGAGAATTTCTTCTGGCATAACCAAATCCTCAAAATAAACTTGAGCATTAACACCCAATCCAATAATCAATAATAAAAGTGTAAATAATTTTTTCATGTTGTTGTTTTTATAAATTTATTAGAATAAAGTCTATTTTATAGTTGAAATTTTTAAAAAAAGTAGACTCCAAGAAGTGTCCTTAAAAATCAGTTGTTTGATGACGAAAAATATATACGTTAAAGAGTCCGGTCGTTCTGCTTCTCTGCGAGAAAAAAATCACAATTGGGTATTTAAAGTAAAACTCAAATGACGACCAGGCATTCCCCGTCGTTCTAAAACTCGATAATCTTTATCCCATAAATTGTTGATACGCAGACTAAGTTGGTGCTGCCATTTGTTTGTTTTTAAATTATAACCAACAGTCAGATCGCTCAAATGATATCCTGGCAATGTAGTGTTGCTAAGCGTAGTTACTTCTCCCGTAAATCGATGTTGAAAAATTAACAACCCTGCTTTATGGTTTATTTTTAGGGTAGAAAAAAACTGTTGTCTCGGTGTGTAGATTAATTGACTACCAGCGGCGATCAGTGGAAGCGTAATACTTTTTTTGTGGATGGATCTAAGTTGATTATAACCAAGAGACACTTTAATAATAGTGTTTTTGGCTTCGCCATTCACCTCCAAACGATGTTCTAATCCTTCACTTTTTACGGCGGCAATATTGGTAGGTGCGAAAGTAAAACTACCTTCCGGCAATATCCATCGAATCCAATTTTTAATGTCTCTCCTGAATCCTGTCAATGAGTAACGTCCCGTCCAGTTTTTGGCTTTAATAAAATTAATATCCAGTCCCAACTCTCGACTCCAACCACTCTCTGGTAATAAATCCGGATTTCCTGTAGGAAAATAATAGAGTGCATTTAAATTGGGAGCTCGATAATTTCGACTCACTCGTCCTCGTAAAGTAGTCCATTTCCACGGATGATAAACCAGCCCAAGACTTGGTACTAAAGGAAAATGTTTTCCATCCTGCCATTCCTGTCGCACACTAAAATCGAAGGATAAGCGTCGCCAATCTGTTTTCCAATTGGACCAGATCGCAAGACGATTTTGGGTAATACTATTTTGGTATAAGTCCGTGTTGGCTCGATAGAAAGTTTCTTGAATACCCACCGTTAATCGATGTGTTTTACCTATGTTTTTTGTCCCCGTTACTTGTCCTAATAAGGTATTGAAACGACTCAGATCGTCAAATCCATTGATTGAATCCACGTATCTTAGATCTTCTTCGTACCATGCGGCTTGAGCTTTGATTAACCAATCATCTCCAGTGTATTGCCAATCAATTGCTAAGCGTTTAGTTTCATCAAGTTGGTAAGCAACGGACTTATTTTGAGCGGAGTGGGGTGGGAGTTGACGGTCAATGTTCTGATACCAGAAATAAGCGTTTAGGGTTTGACGTGGAGTAATCCGATAATGAAATTCTTGTAAGCTTCCCCATTGCCTAGTGGCGGCGTTGGTTTGTAGTCGACGAGGTAAATTTTCACTAATAAAATAGTTGAAATCATTCTCTGCCTTTTGATAGAAGACTCGATTGATGAATTGGAATTTTTCGTTTCCATACCCGATTTTTATACCCTGTTGCTCTAAACCGAATGCCCCATTGGTAGCGGTATATTGTCCGATGAGGTTTTTCTTTTTCCAGTCCGTTTTATTATCGAGTTCTACCGTTCCTCCGATGGCCCCATTGCCCCACGCTGCGGTATTGCCTCCATAGTGCACCGCTACTTCGTCAATAAAAATAGCGGGAAGTAAGGAAAAATCGAGCTGACCCAGCATCGGATTTTCGATGGGTAAGCCGTTCCAGAGCACCCGTGTATGTTCCGCGCTGCCTCCACGAATGGACGTAGTGGCTGAGCTACCACTTCCGAAAGATTTTACAAAGACGCCCGTGCTTTGGGCTAAAATCTCTCCGATGTGTGTGGCTGGTTGTTGTTCCAAGACATCTTTATCAGACTGATCAATTTGCTCTCCACTAAAAGAGGGTTTTTCTTCTACGGTAACGATCGGCAACGAAAGGGTATCTTCTTGCGCACATAGTTTTGTTGTCCATCCCGATAGGAATAGCAGACCAATAAAAAGCCAGTGTTTTAAAACAAGTGCACGACGCATTCTAAAAAAATAATGGGAAAAGAGCGGATAGGGGAGAAATGATGAGCAGTTCCAAGAAGCGGATACCACCTACCAGTAAATCGACGAGTTGGGTCGATTATTTCCGATATCCATTCTTGCTATTATCCCGATAGAAAAATGAAAAATATGAAACGGTGGCAGGTCTTCTGACTTATTGTCCCCTGATTTTTCCTTCCCATCCCGCAGTAGCGGAACAGTGGATTTATAAAATCGGGTTGGATGACAACTTACAGCTGCGGGAACAGTTTTCGAATTACACGAAATTCCCTTTTAATCCAAAACGAGTTTGGAACCAACGAGCGTACAAAGGTAGTTCTTTTTGGGAAATAGAAAAAGGAATTTTTTTGTAAGTTGGATTTTTAAAAACTAAGAAGGATCAAAGCTTATCTTCGATAACCCATTCCCCTAAAGGAAGCAATTAAGGTCTCATCCTTTTCACGTCGGATTGCTACATCCACCGTAATTAACTTTTTTGTACTGGCGACTTTGGTAGCTTCGGCAATCAGGACTTCTCCTTCTTTAGCTGGTTGGTGATAATTGATTTGGCAATTGATAGCTACGGTCATCTGCCCCAGTCCATTGGAAGCAAAAGCGAAGGCGCTATCTGCAAAAGCAAAAGTAATTCCGCCGTGCAGTATCCCAAATCCGTTGAGCATTTCTTGCTTGACGGTCATTTTAATAATACAATGCCCAACTTCTAATAGGACAGGTACGATGCCCATCCATTGGCTACAATAATCTTTTTCCATCATTTGCTGGAAGACGGCAGTTGGATCAGAAGGGTGGGCCATGGTTTTGTTTTTGTAAAAGTGAAAATTGTTAGAATCAAGTTTATAGCCTGTTGGCCAGTTAGCTTTAGCTATTGGTTGGTTAGCTTCTTTCTATTGTAGAATTACGTTAGTGGAAAGCCAACAAGCCAAAATTTATTTCAAACACTTAAAATAATCAAAAGGCTCTAGACACTCTTCACATTGAAAAAGTGCTTTACAAGCCGTAGATCCAAACTGACTTATCATTTTTGTATTTGTAGAACCACAGTTGGTACATTTGACAATTCTCTTTCCGTCTATTAAGGCGAGCTTATCTGATGCGGTATCCATTGGTGCGGCGATTCCGTATTTTTCTAGTGCGGCTCGTCCGGCAGGTGTGATCCAGTCGGTGGTCCAAGCAGGGGCTAGCACAAGTTTAACGGTAGATGCATACCCTCTTTTTTCCAATGCACGTTTGATGTCCACGGCCATTGTGTCCATTGCAGGACAGCCCGAATAAGTCGGAGTGAGTTTGATGTGTACATGTTGATCATTTAGGGTCACTTCTCGTACTACGCCCATGTCCATGATCGATAAAACCGGAATTTCTGGATCGGTAATTTCCAGTAGCGCTTCTTGTACGAGCGCGGGTAATGATTGTAAATCTGCAGCTACCATGTCATATTTGGATAAGCGCGTTGCATGTATTGCAGCTCTGCGAGGATGAAGCCGAGTTGCTCCGAATGAATTCCTTTTTTACCGTCAGTTTTTCGTGCGGGTGATGTAGGTATTTCTAAATTTGCTTTCGCAAAAACGTCTTTAATAGTTTGGCGGTAAGTAGTTTCGATGGTTTTTAAGTTGGCACCGATACCCGCTTCGTGCATTATTTTTTCCGTTTCTGTTTCTTCAAAAAACTCGTAGGTAAAAGGATATAAATCATTGATCGCAGTTTGCATGCGTTGATGACTCTCTTGGGTGCCGTCTCCCAGTCGTTCCATCCAAGAAGAAGAAAAACGCAAATGATATCTAGATTCTTTGATAGATTTTGCTGCCACGGCCGCAATCAATTCATCTTTGCTATTGACCAATTGTTCTAGTAATGGTAAATGAAAAGCATCAAATAAAAACTGTCGGCCAATCACGTAAGCAAAGTCTTTATTCGCTTGTTCCACCAACCAAGTATGTCGGTAGGCTCGGTCTACTCTTTTCATAGCGACAGTATCTTCCGTCGCATCATCTCCAGTCAGTTCTGCTGCATATTGAAAATAGCTTCGTACTTGTCCAAATAAATCTAGGGAAATATTTGTCAATGCAATATCTGTTTCCAAGCTCGGCCCGTGACCACAAAGCTCTGATAATCGATGCCCCAAGATCAATGAGTTATCCCCCAAAATCAACAAATAATCTATCAGACTTTTATTCTTATTTTCCATAATAATTCTATCATTAAAATTTAAAATGACTAGGCTCAAATTTTATGTCACTCTTTCAGGGTTGGGATATTTAATTTTTTTATATTTTCTATAATAGTTTCATCCCTTCGGGATTATTAGTTTAGATATGCGATATTTCTAAAACTTTAGAATGATATTTTTATTTAAAATTTTAGCCTAATTACCATCTAAATCCGCACATCAAAAAATCCAAGAATCCGCACATCAAATCAAATATGTTCCAACTCATCCGGTAAATCATAAAAAGTCGGATGCCGATAAGCCTTATCTTTTGCTGGTTCGAACATCTCTCCATTTTCACTCGGATTAGAGGCCGTAATATGTTTGCTTTCCACCACCCAAATACTAACACCTTCTTGTCGACGGGTATAAACATCGCGAGCATTTTCCATGGCCATCTTAGCGTCCGCTGCATGCAAGCTACCAACGTGTCGGTGTTCTAGACCATTTTTACTACGGATAAATACTTCCCAGATTGGATTTCCTTTCATTGTTTTTTAGTTAATCGGTGGATTAGTTATATTGGTTAATCAGTGGGTTTGTTTTCTACATATGGAATCACAGATCAATCATTTTTTATCAACTTGCTTCTGCGACTCGCTCTGCTCGTTTCTCTGCGTGTGCTCTGGCTGCATTCCGCACCCATGCTCCATTATTCCAGGCATCGTTGCGAGCCTGAAGACGCTCCTTATTACAAGGACCATTGCCTTTGACCACTTGCCAGAATTCATCCCAGTCAATTTCACCAAAATCATAATGCTGTCGATCTTCATTCCATTTTAAATCCGGATCGGGTACGGTGATGCCGAGAATTTCAGCCTGTGGAATGGTAATATCGACAAATTGCTGACGAAGTTCATCATTGGTCTTACGCTTAATTTTCCATTTAACGGATTGCTCTGTATTGGGCGATTCAGCATCTCGTGGACCAAACATCATTAGAGATGGCCACCACCAGCGATTAAGTGCATCTTGTGCCATTTCTTTTTGTTCGGGTGTACCTTGGCAAAGCGTTAGCATGATTTCATATCCTTGTCTTTGGTGAAAACTTTCTTCCTTACAGATTCTCACCATCGCACGAGCGTATGGTCCAAAAGAAGTACGAGTTAACATTACTTGATTGATGATAGCGGCTCCATCTACCAGCCAGCCTATGGCGCCGATATCAGCCCAAGTCATGGTCGGATAATTAAAGATGCTGGAATATTTTGCTTTGCCAATATGCAGTTGGTGGAATAGTTCGTCACGACTTATGCCTAATGTTTCGGCAGCACTGTAGAGATAGAGCCCATGACCGGCTTCATCTTGTACTTTGGCGAGTAAACCCACTTTACGACGTAGAGTAGGGGTTCGGGTAATCCAATTCCCTTCTGGTAACATCCCTACAATTTCTGAATGAGCATGTTGAGAAATTTGACGAATATGGGTTTTACGATATTTTTCGGGCATCCAATCTTTGGGCTCGATTTTTTCTCCGGCATCGATTCTCGCTTGAAAGGCTGCGTCTTGATCCATTATTTTTTCCATAATCTTTTATTTTTAAAAAATAGGTAAACTTCTAAAAAAGAATGTTTTGTGTCAATTAACATAAATGTCTAAGTGCTTGGTTTAATATTTTTTCTCGCAAAGGCCTGCCTGCCGGGCTAATAGCCAACAAGATAATAGCCCCAAAAATTAAACATCAAAATCTACCACCAC
>CAZYAC010000134.1:7423-12105 GCA_964645475.1 uncultured Saprospiraceae bacterium
CTAATAGCCAACAAGATAATAGCCCCAAAAATTAAACATCAAAATCTACCACCACTTTTTCCGAAATAGGCAATGCTTGACAGGTCAAAATATAACCCGCTTTGATCTCTTCATCTTCTAGTCCGTAGTTGACCAAAGTCTCTACTTTTCCTTCGATTAATTTTGCGCGACAAGTACAACAAACGCCCCCTTTACAAGCGAAAGGCAAGTCTGCATTATTTCTCATGGCCGAATCGAGTAGATTATCGGAACCTTGTTCAATTTTAAAATTGGTCGTAATACCACCTTCGATGATCGTTACATCAGAAACCTTACCACTAAATTTTTTCGCAATTTCTTTTCGTTTTATGGGTGCGCCGCCGGTATTGAATAATTCGAAATGAATGCGATCTTTTGGTACCTTTTTTTCTAATAAAAAATCTCGAATCAAAAGGACCATCGGTTCTGGACCACAAGAAAAATAGTGATCGATCTGTTCTACATCACAAATCGTCTTAAAGATAATTTCCATTTTCTCTAGATCGGGGCGACCATTAAAAAGAGGTACACTACGGCGTTCACGAGTCAGAAAATAAAATATTTCTAACCGCTCCATAAATCGGTTTTTCAACCCTTCTAATTCTTCTTTTAGAATGATAGAATTAACGGTTTGGTTGACGTAGAATAGTTTGAAGGTAGCTTTAGGTTCTGCTTGTAAGTGGGTTTTTATGATAGATAGAATCGGGGTGATTCCACTACCCGCTGCAAAAGCTACGTAATTGCGTGCTTGATCAGGTGTTACAGGAACGAAAAAACTTCCGTTAGGCGGTAATACCTCTAAGCTGTCACCGACTTTTAGAATTTGGTTGGCGTAAGTAGAAAACTTTCCTTCTGGAATTTGCTTGATTCCGACCTTCCAGGCATCATCCATTGGACTGGAACAAAGTGAATACGATCGCCGGACGGACTCTCCATTGATATCTGCAATTAGGGTAAGATACTGTCCTTGCTGATAGGCAAATTCCGAGCGAATGGCCACTGGAACATCTAGCGTCAGAATCGTACAATCTTCCGTCGTTTTTTCGACGGCAGCCACGGATAATTTGTATGATTTCTTACTCATTGCGAATTTTATGGAAGTGAATACTGCACGCTCTAATTTACGATAAATACAGCAGATTTTTAACAAAACTAACGATTGATAGTTAAAATTGCAAGTAATTTTTTTATCGAAATAAGGATAAGATAGAAATGGCGTTATAAATTGGTTTTTAGGGTTCCCTTACTAAAACTTGCGTAACTTCACGTTTTATTTAAAATTATACAGGATTAGATGTCATTACGCTGGAAAATAGCGCAGGCTTTTGAGATTCGTTGGTGGCAACATTACTTGCGAAATAAGCCGAAAAAGAATTATTTGGAGTGGAAGCGAGACTACTGGCAAAAATTTTTGCTGGACATAAAACTCACGCCAAAAGCCAATAGTCGAGCGATTGATATTGGTTGCGGACCAGCAGGAATTTATATGGTGCTGGATCAACTGCGAATCGATGCGTTAGACCCATTGCTATCGGACTATCGGGAGAAGTTGGAGCATTTTCAGGAGGCGGATTATCCGTATGTGAAATTTCATGACCAGGCCTTTGAGGATTATCAACCTTCGGAAAATTTCGATTATATATTTTGTATCAATGCGATCAATCATGTAGCAGACCTTGCTGCTTGTATGGACAAGTTGGTGGAAATTACTCGGCCCGGTGGAACCATCGTTTTATCCATTGATGCACATAATCATGGGATGTTGAAAACCTTGTTTCGAATGATTCCTGGAGATATTTTGCATCCTCATCAATACGATCTGCCAGAGTATCGAAAGATGTTGACGGAGCGGAACTGTGAAGTCTTAAGTTCGGTTTTATATAAAAGAGAAACTATTTTTAATTATTATGTTTTGGTAGCTCAAAAAGCATCTAACTAATAGACTTTATTCTAAAATAATTTGTATGCTCTCAAATGATCTTTTTGTCCATTTTTTCAGCTTTTTTCTCGTCCGTAGCTAGGCTACGCACTCGTAAAAGAGCTTCAATATGATCAAAAATCTCTATTTGTTTTCTATACAAAATATTCCAGCATAAAGTCTAACGAAAATATATCCGTGGCAATTCATTATTATAAAGTAAAAGAAATTTATTATACCCTCCAAGGAGAAGGAGCCCATACGGGGCGCCCGGCGGTGTTTTGTCGGTTTACGGGTTGTAATTTGTGGAGCGGTCGAGAAGAAGATCGCCACAAAGCAATTTGCAAATTCTGTGATACGGATTTTTGGGGAATGGATGGGGACAACGGTGGAAAATATACGGCGAAACAACTAGCCAAAAAAGTATTATCTCTTTGGCCAAAAGGAAATAAGACAGGCGTTCCCTACGTGGTCTGTACGGGCGGAGAACCTTTGTTACAACTCGATGAGCCGATGGTACGTGCTTTTCAAGAACTAGGACTAGAGGTGGCGATCGAAACGAATGGTACCTTAGCTGCTCCTGAAATTATCGATTGGATTTGCGTGTCTCCCAAAGCCGGTGCAGAATTGGTACAAACAAGTGGCCATGAACTAAAATTAGTTTATCCGCAAAAAGGCGCCGAGCCAGCGCTTTACAAAGCGATGGATTTTAAACATTTCTTTTTGCAACCGATGGATTGTCCGGAGGTTGAATTATACACCCGTAAAGCGATTAAGTATTGTTTGGAAAATCCACAGTGGCGGTTGAGTTTGCAGACGCATAAGATGGTGGATATTAAGTGATGCTGATCAAAAAAATTACTTGCCAAAAAATCGGTTGCCCCCAGAAATTCATATCCCTATTTTTGTGAAAAAAATAAAAATGAATTTTTCAAAACCAACTCCTATAAATCTCTCCTACTCATGAAAACGATTACTACCTCAAAGGCAGATGAATACTACCAAGCCTTGCTAAATAGAGATTCACAGTATGTTGGAGTTTTCTATGCAGCCGTAAAAACGACCTCCGTTTTTTGTATTGCCACTTGTCGAGCACGCAAACCAAAAAAAGAAAATGTAATTTTTTACCAAATCTATTCGGAGGCATTAAAGAATGGTTTTCGACCTTGTAAAATTTGCTGTCCCACAGAAAACGCGCAGGAAACCCCTGAACAAATTATAAAAGCCATTAAAATTATCAAAGACCATCCTAAAGAAAAAATATCTGATGCGGTCCTAAGAGAAAATGAGATCAGTCCGGATTTAGTAAGGCGTTGGTTTAAGAAAACTTATGGGATTACGTTCCATGCTTTCCAGCGAATGTATCGAATAAATAATGCCTATAAAGAATTGAAAGACGGAAAATCGACGACAGTCACTGCTTTTGATCTAGGATATGAATCCTTGAGTGGATTTGGGTATACGTATAAAAAATTAATTGGTAAATCACCTGCCAATAGCAAAACCAAAAACCTGATATTAATCAATCGGTTAACGACTCCCTTGGGACCAATGTTTGTTTGTGCGACGGATAAAGGAATCTGCTTACTAGAATTTACAGATCGTAAAATGCTCGAAACAGAATTTAGAGATTTGCAAAGAAGACTCCAATCAGAAATTTTAATTGGTGAAAACAAACACACCAAACAGTTGAAAAAAGAAATTAAAGAATATTTTGCGGGAACAAGAATGAGTTTTGAAGTACCGCTTCATACACCTGGAACCGATTTTCAAAATCAAGTTTGGAATGCTTTGCATAAAATTCCATTTGGAACAACTTCGACTTATCAGCAGCAAGCAAAAATGATCAATAATCCGAAAGCCGTACGAGCCGTTGCGAGAGCGAATGGTGCTAATCGAATTTCTATCGTCATTCCTTGTCATCGGATCATTGGTAAAAACGGAGATTTAACAGGTTATGGAGGAGGAATAGAAAGAAAAAGATGGTTGCTTGAATTTGAAAAAAAATCACGACCTTAGCGAAAGATAGAAAAAGCAAAATCTTTTGAGAATAGGATAATTTTTTGCTTCTTGCATTTTGCCGCTTGCTTCTTGCTTCCTTCTGACGATAATTAAGTAGGCTAACGGCATGAAGTTATTTAGTTGGTTTAGGATTTATGAAATATTTTAACCATCAACCTATTCCAAAAAGCTATAAAATTATTTTTTTTTATTGAAAAGAATCATGTATAAGCTACTCGCGAATAAAGATTTACACGATAGTAAATCTTTGCGCCTTTGCGAACTTTGTGAGAAAAAAATCAGAGAAAGGTCAAACATTCAACATGAAAAACAAAACCCTTATTGTTCTCCTACGTGGTATCAACGTTGGCGGAAAACGCAAAATCCTTATGGCCGATTTACGAATGTTATTAGGCAAAAATGAATATTCGGAAGTACGCACTTATATTCAAAGTGGAAATATCCTTTTACAAAGTGATAAAGAAAAGGATACCCAAAAAATAGGAATTCACATTCAGAAATTGATTGAAAAGGCTTATGGTTTTATCGTTCCAACGGTAGTTTTACCATTTGAACTTTTAAAGAAAGCCTACGCAGATAAACCATTCCCAAATCCAGAATCAGATAAGATATCTCTACATCTCACGATTCTACAATCCGTCCCTGATCCTAAGTTGGTTAAGGCCATCGCTGATTTTGATGCAGGCACCGATCGTTTTCAAATCAAAAAACAATTTGTCTACCT
>CAZYAC010000135.1:0-1939 GCA_964645475.1 uncultured Saprospiraceae bacterium
GGATTTGAGGAAGATGAGGATATGTATAATAAGGTACAATTTATCACTACGATTACCAATATCATCGCAGTAGCCATCGAAAATAAAAGATTGTTCAAACGACAAATCGAGCAAGAACGATACAATCGAGAAATGGAATTGGCCGGAGATATGCAACATCTATTGATTCCTGATTTATTGCCAGACAATGAATTTTATCAACTTGACAGTATCTACAAACCACACCAAACGGTGGGCGGTGATTATTTTGATTTTGTAGAATTTAAGGATGGAACCTTGGTTTTTTGTATCGCCGATATTGCTGGAAAAGGATTGGCGGCAGCTTTACTGATGGCAAATTTTCAAGCAAACTTTCATAGCTTACTGATGGCAAGCACTGCGTTGGAAACTTTTGTCAGAGAACTAAACACCTCTCTTTTCAGAATCACTAAAGGAGATAAACATTTGACCTTTTTCATTGGAGTGTATAAAAGAGATACCGGTAAATTAACCTATTGCAATGCCGGACATAATCCACCAGTAATATTTTCAAAAAACAAAAAGGATACCTTGAGAGAAGGTTGTACTATTTTGGGGTCCTTCCCTGAATTACCTTTTATGGATTTAGGAGAAGTTTCGATTAACGAAGATACCACCATCTTGACCTATACAGATGGATTAACCGATATGCAAAACGATGCAGAAGAATATTTTGATGAAGAAGCGATAATGGAGTTTGTCAAAAACAAATCCGACCTTTCAGCCAAAGGATTTAATCAGGAATTGATGAATCATATTGATGTTTTTAAGGGTATACAAGATTATCCAGATGATTTTACGGTATTAACTTGTAAAATATTCAAGTAGCATTTTTTTATATTAAAACATCAGCAACTCGTTATAATTTAATATTGAACCTATTCTAAAAATTAGGAATTCGAAAAAATGGATAGTCAATTTACGATAAAAGATTTACACGTTAGAAACCTGCTTGCCGGCAGGCCAGGTGCTCTGCGCCTCTGCGAGAAAAACACTTTATCATAGTAGGGTCGATATCCAGTATTCCTACCGTTGATTCACATAAATAAGTTTAATTTTAAACAACTTCGCCCCACCTCAGTTTGTTAAAGTAATGATGAAAGACAAAAATATAGTCGTATTATTCTCCTTTTTCTTGGGCATGTTTGGAGCACATCGGTTTTATCTTGGACAGACAAAACTAGGTATATTATATTGTGTACTCTCTCTAGTCGGAATTTCTGTGATACTACAAATCATTGATTTTTTCACCTTCCTTTTTATGGATAGAAAGGTTTTTGATTTAAAATACAATTCCAAATATGTTGATCTACAGCGACGAGAAGATATAGACGAAATGGATGAGTATGCGTATAATCGCCAGCGCAATCGCCGTTCCCGTCAATATCAAGCGGATGATTTTCGTAAGACAACATCCCCACCCCGCCATCGTAGGCCTCCTGCTCGAAAACCAGATTATAATAAAATGAATCCTTATAAGGCCAGCGGTATTCAACGGTATAAAGCCTATGAGTATGAAGAGGCAATAGAGGATTTTTTAAAAGTATTAGAAACCGAGCCTAACGATATTTCAGTACATTTTAATCTCGCTTGCGCTAATTCTTTATTAGAACAAAAAGAAGAAGCGTACTACCATCTGAATCGAGCCATTGAATTGGGATTTAAGGACTATCACCGAATCCGCAATCACGATGCACTCGCCTATCTACGCCTACAACCTGAGTACGAAGCACTGGAAAGCCGTGTGATGAACCCACGAAGAGCAGCAGCTAGAAAGAAAGATTTATTGTCTAATCCACCGGATTTATTAGAACAAATCAAACAACTGGGCGCTTTACGGGAACGTGGTCTGCTAACCGAAGAAGAATTTGCCGCTCAAAAAAAGAAATTGCTCGGATAGTCGTATATTTGTTGCAGCTTT
>CAZYAC010000135.1:2039-12062 GCA_964645475.1 uncultured Saprospiraceae bacterium
AGCTTTTATGCACAAATTTATGAAATGAAAGACATTAATCCAGGTACCATCTTTTTTCTCTTTATCATTCTTTCAGCGTTCGGTTTGCCCATACCGCTGATGATTTTTGCATTTGTCGCTTTTGTTATCTTCAAATCGGCAACCAATAATCAATCCCCAAACGGCAATGGCCAACGAAATCAACGAGATAACCGCCGCCGCGAACGTGACTATAACCGCCGTGGACGACAGCCGGAATATCAGCGTCCTGCTCGCCGTGATTACGAACGTCCTGCCAGTCGACCTACTCCTAAACCTAAAAGCAATCCTTTTAAAAATAGTGGAATAGAAAAATATAAAGACTACGATTATGAAGGATCTATTGAAGATTTTAACAAGGCCCTCCAAATAAATCCTAAAGATATTGCTGTTCATTTTAATTTAGCCTGTGCTTATTCTTTAACTGAACAAAAAGAAAAAGCTTTTGAACATTTGGATAAAGCCGCCGCGCTGGGTTTTACGGACTTTGGGAAAATAAAAACCCACGATGCACTAGCCTACCTACGAATCCAGGATGAGTTTGAAGAATTTGAAAAAAACAGATACCGACTAGGTAAAAAAGCCAAAGAAAATAAGCCTGGAAATGTATTAGAAAGCCAAAACCTTTTAGAACAACTCAAAAAACTGGCAGAACTAAGAGAACAAGGTCTTCTGACTGAAGAAGAATTTAGCCTGCAAAAAAAGAGATTACTCGGCTAAATTTAGTCAATCAATATACATTTCAAAGTTCAAATCCACTTTAATTTAGGCTCAGTCAAAAAATAATACTCATTTCTCTTTACAATTATCAACTTTAAGTGCACTTTTGGTACTAGAGAAAGAATATTGTTCCTCAACCTCGATTTGCAACTGTCAAACACGTTACTTTTTTCTTGAAAAATGGTGTTGACTCCAACAGTCGTACTTTTTTCTCGTTAAGTCTATACATAACGTTTTTTATTTACAACAATTTAACCCAAAATCTTACAGCGTGATTGCCAATAATCTTTTATCACAGACCATCGTCCCCCTTAGAACTTCGGATACCGGGGAAGACGCGCTCAGCGTGATGAGTGATTTTTACGTCAAACACCTGCCAATCGTTAATAATACAGAACTACTCGGATTAATTTCAGAAGATGATATTCTAGACCACGACGTCGAAGAAGCGGTGGGTTCTTACAAATTATCTATCAATCGGCCCTACGTTAAAAGTAGTGACCACCTTTATGAGGTATTGCGCTTGGTCAGCGACTATCAATTAACAACTATTCCGGTCGTAAATAACGAAAAAGAATACTTGGGATTAATTTCTCAGGAAGATCTATTACGATTTTTTGCTAGTATTGGTTCTTTTAAAGAGCCCGGCAGTATCATCGTCTTAGAGATGGGAAAAAGAGACTATTCGCTGTCGCAGTTGGCAAGAATTGTCGAGTCCGAAAACTCAGTTATTCTTAGTAGTTTTATTACTTCTTCCATTGACTCTACATTGATTGATGTAACATTGAAAATTAATCGACCAGAAATTCAACGGATTATAGCTTCTTTCGAACGATTTGATTTACAGGTTAAAGCATCCTTTCAGGAAGCCACCTATTTCGATAGCTTGCGAGACCGCTACGATTCCCTCATGTCTTATCTAAATGTCTGATCTCATTTTTTCCTCCCCTTTTCGTCTTTTAATCTGGATTTTCCTCCTTTTTACAGTAAGTAGTTTGTCTGCCCAACGTGATTCTGTTACCGTTTCTGAAATTATTTTAGAAGGTAATAAGAAAACGAAACGGCAAACTATTTTACGAGAAATGGATCTTAAAGAAGGAGACGTTATCGCCGTAAATGATCTGCCTACTATTTTTGAAACAAATCGATTGCAATTATTAAACACAGGCTTATTTATTTTAGTAAAGGTAAATATAAAAGAGTGGAATGAAGAGGTTGAGAAAATAACAGTCGCCGTAAATTTTCAAGAAAACTGGTTTATTTATCCTGCGCCAATTTTTGAATTAGCAGATCGAAACTTTAATATTTGGTGGGTAGAACAAAACCGTTCGCTTCGCAGAGTCAACTACGGAATGCGTTTTCACCATATCAATTTAACGGGAAGGAGAGATCGGTTAAAAACGGTCATTCAATTTGGATTTACTCGAAAATATGAGGTAAGTTATACGTTGCCTACTATTGGTGGCAATCCTAACTTGGGAATCATAGGAGAAATTTCTTTTGCCGAAAATAAAGATATTGGGTATAAAACAATAGGCAATCGTCTTCTTTTTCAACGCTTTGAAGATCGGATTTTATTACGCCGTTTTCGAATAGGAGGTGGAATTTCTTACCGGAAAGGTATCTTTCAATTTCATACTGCCAAGATCAACTTCCACCAAAATACGATTGATGATTATGTGATTCAAGAACTGAATGATAAGTACTTTCTCAACGGAGATACACAGCAACGACTTTTCTACTTTTCTTATAATTATACTTTTGATAATCGAGATTTTAAACCCTATCCGAGTAAAGGACAAATGCTGAGTATAACCTTTGAAAAAGAAGGCTTTGGTATTTTTAAAGAACGGAATGGAATGTATTTAACAACATCTTACGCAAAATATTTCCCTTTTGCTAAAAAAATCAGCCTAGAAGCGATTGCCAAAACTCGAATTGCGCTCTTACGAGGAACACAACCGTATAATAATTATTGGGCGATGGGTTACGAAGAGGATTTTTTGCGAGGATACGAATTTTATGTAATTGATGGATTGGATTATTTTTATTTAAAATCTAGCCTGCGTTTTCAGATTTATAAAAAAGAAATCAATTGGGGAAATCTGATGTTTATTCCTCAGTTTCGTGTGATGCCTTTTCAAGTTTATCTAAGTCTTAATAACGATGTAGGAATTGCAAATGATACACAATTTACCCAGTATAATTTTTTTGGGAATCGTTGGTTATGGGGAGGCGGACTAGGGTTAGATTTTGTGTTTTATAACGATAAAATTATTCAGGCTCAATATAGTGTAAATCATTTAGGAGAAAATGCCCTATTTTTACACTACCAATTCAATTTCTAATGCAAATAGTTGTTTTCAGTAAGCAGTTAAAAGATAAAGACATTCCTGCGGTCCAGGAATTCTTTGATGTTCTCTATCAAGAGGGTATCAATGCTTACGTGAACGAACCATTTTTATCCAAAATAAAAGAAAAACTAACCCTTCAGCAGGATATTGGAAAATTTGAAGGATATATAGATTTTCGGATGCGTAAGTTTGATTACGTGATCACCCTTGGTGGCGATGGAACAATCTTGAACGCGATCACTGAAATCAGAGACAGTAAAGTTCCTATTCTCGGAATTAACTTAGGACGCTTGGGTTTTTTGGCGGATATTGAAAAAACACAAATAAGAGCTGCTATAAAGTTACTGCAAAAAGGAATGTATAAAATTGATGAGCGCCAGTTACTTTATCTAGAATCTAACATGCCATTACACGGAGAAATTCCCTTTGCCCTCAACGATTGCACCCTTTTAAAGCGAGATACCTCTTCGATGATTACGATCCATGCCTATGTCAACGGAGCTTATCTCAATTCTTACTGGGCGGATGGAATCATTATTTCCACTCCAACGGGTTCTACTGGCTACTCCTTGAGTTGTGGAGGCCCCATAATATTTCCAGGATCCGGTAATTTTATTATTACCCCAGTAGCCCCTCATAATCTAAATGTTCGACCCATTGTAATTCCTGATACCTCCGTTATTTCCTTTGAGGTAGAAGGACGAACGGATAACTTCCTATGTACGATGGATTCTCGCTTTGAGACCGTCACCTCAGATCATCAGCTCGCTGTTCGCAAATGTGATTTTACAATCAGCCTCATTCAGTTACAGGATCAAAGTTTCTTAAAAACGATTAGAGGAAAACTCGCCTGGGGAGTGGACAATCGAAATTAAAACCACAGCAATTAAAGGGCTTTGTCATCGACTTATTAGCCTTCTGAAATTTAATTTTACAATTGAGATAAGCCACCTAAAGAATAAGATTTTTACGATAGATTTAGATATCAAATACCAATCAATGATCATCACCCTTCACCACCAAGATAAAGCCTACGAAGCCGACCTCTCCAAACCCCACGATATCTCTATTCCTTTTTTGCCAGGCAGCCGTGGAGTAAACTGTTTTTATGCACCATCGGTGGAGATTAACCCAGTTGTCGCAGGAGATTTTATTGGAGATACAAAGAAGGGAGGCCTTGTCAATTTCAAAAATGTTAAATTTAATCCACATGGAAATGGTACACACACGGAATGTGTCGGACATATTGCGACCAAAAAATATTCGATTAATGCATCTTTGAAGAAATTTCATTATCTTGCTAGAGTAATTAGTATCCCCCCTGAAACAGGCAAAAATGGAGATCAGGTAATAACTTACCGTCAGATAAAACAGCTAAAAAAACTGATCACGACGGAAGCACTAATTATCCGAACGCTACCGAATGAGCTTGCCAAAAAGCAAAAAAAATATTCCGGAAGCAATCCACCCTATATACACCATAAAGCGGTTCGTTTTTTAGTAGAATCAGGTGTACAGCATTTGTTAATTGATCTGCCGTCGGTTGATCGAGAAGAAGATGAAGGAAAATTGCTAGCACACAAAGCTTTCTGGCAATATCCGTCACCGATTCGTAAAAATGCCACCATCACGGAGTTAATATACGTTCCGAATAAAATCAAAGACGGTTTATTTTTGTTAATGCTTGGAATAGCCCCTTTTGATTTAGATGCTACTCCTTCAAAACCACAACTTTATAAGTTAAAGGCAATTAAGAGCTTGTCCAAACCTTCATGATTGTGCGAAATTGAGAAAATTTTATACTGAATGAGGCAAAAAATACAGGCGATGCCTTAGCATCGGCGAGGCTTTTTAACGATATGCAGTATAAAATTTGCCAATTGCAGCCAATTAATGGAAGTTTAGACAAGCTCTAAGAAGCCTTGATGATAGTATTACGAATTTTACAAATTTATCTGAAATGAGACAGACAGAAGATTCATTTTACCATTCCAGTGTTTATCAGGAATTTAAAGGGATTGAACAAAGCGAGTTTCGTAACATCGTACGGTTTTTTGAATCCCGTACAGATGAAATTATACACCTAGAATTCAACGAATATTTCGAATTATTACTGGCCTACGCCGAAGCATTATTTGAAATAGGTACTTATCACAGCTTTCTTGTCGTAGCAGATCAGGCAATCGCCATCACCATCGAACAAAATATCAAATACTACCATGGAGAAGATGTCTTTTTTAATATTTTATTTAAAAAAGCCGCTGCTCACTATAATTTGATGGAATATGACAAAGCAAAACACATTCTACAAGAATTAATAAAGATGGATAGTGGAAATGAATTAATTATTCGCTTCCTTAAGAAATGTGACCGACAGGAAAAACCTGGTTACCTCAAATCTACTCGTGCGATCAGTGTATTTTTATTCTTACTGACAGCTGGTATCATTGCTTTAGAACTTTGCCTAGTAAGACCTTTCTTCAGTACCTATATTGATTTGATAGAATTATTGAGAAATGGTGTCTTTGGATCGGGTTGGATCATATTAATTACGGGGGATCTGTTCTTCCGCTGGCGCGTAAATAATCGGGTTAATAAATTCGTCACGTCTATAAAAAAGAAGAAAAAAGAAAATCGGGTAAAAGAAATGGCCTGATTACCGATTTCTTAACGGAAACCCATGGTACCTTTAAAGCGTCTTTCTAATTCAGTCATGGCAAAAGTATCTACGAGTTCATAGCTTAATACAAAATTATCGTCTACCTCTTTTTCGTAATAGATTAATCCTAAGCCTTTGGCATAGACTTCTTTCCCATTGTATTGTTTTTCCCAATGTCCATTGTTGAAATCATCGACTAGCTCTTTTAATTCAAAGACAACGCAATCGTATTTTTTGCCTTTAAAATTATAAGTTGTTTTTCCTCGATAGCGTCTATTTTTAATGACCGTAGTACTAATTTCAGGTTCTTTTTGATAGACCCATTTAAGATGTGTGAGGAAGATTCCACCAGAGTCTCTTACTTCAAAAGGAAAGGCGGTAGCACTTTTTATTTCTGCCGGAATCTGTGTTTGGAAACCCAGAGAATCTACACCATAAAGAAAATAGTCTTTGATGACAGAACCATTGACGACAATCTCTTCGGTTGTAAACTGTCTGACACTAAAATTATGATCGTAATAATTGGCGGTAAGGTAATCCATCGAATCAGTGTAAAGACTTCGGAAATACCAGTATTCTTCTGGAAGTGTATCCGTACTCGAAGGTCGATACTCGTAAACCACTCCTCGTTCTAAAGCGTTTAATGGATAATAATAGTTTCCAATATCGTGGACTTTATTTGAACCACAACCCCAATGAAAACCTATCATAAACAGTATTAACAAAGAAAAGAAGAATAATCGCATGGTGATCTTTTTAACAATATCAATAAGTAAAAAACGTCAGAACAAAGAAGTAAATCAACGATTCTGGCAGCGGAATCAGGAATAAAATGCCAAAATGGCGCATAAAAATAGCAATTATCGCAATGGTATGAAATATGACCTATAGACGCCATACAAATGCTTATCTTTGCAATCTCACATTATAGAAGAAAAAAATTATGTTTAAATCCATCACAAAACTGGTTGGTAAAATATTCGGAACCAAGTACGAGAAAGACGTGGCAAACTACACGCCTATTGTCGATGAAATAAATGAACTGGTCGAATCTTACCAAAATCTTAGCCACGACGAACTCCGTAATAAAACCTTGGTTTTTCGGGAACGTATCGCTGAGCATCTCAAAGGAATCGATGAGGATATTAAAAATGCCGAGGCGGAAGCACGGAAAACCGAAGATATTCACGCTAAAGAAGATCTATTTAAAGAAATAGATAAATTCAAAGAAGAGCGAGATAAACATCTAGAGATAATTTTGAAAGAAATACTCCCGGAAGCGTTCGCAGTAGTAAAAGAAACGGCCCGTCGATTTAGCGAAAACGAAGAGCTCGTGGTATCAGTTACTGATCATGACCGTGAAATGGCTGCTTCTAGAAGTTATATCCTTATTGATGGTGATAAAGCCACATGGAAAAATCGTTGGATGGCCGCAGGAGGAGAAATTGTCTGGAATATGATCCATTACGATGTACAGCTTATTGGAGGAATGGTACTTCACGATGGAAAAGTAGCGGAGATGGCGACTGGTGAAGGTAAAACGTTGGTTGCGACGCTGCCCGCTTACCTTAACGGCCTTAGCGGTCAAGGCGTACACGTGATTACCGTAAATAACTATCTGGCCTTGCGAGATAGCGAATGGATTGGACCCATCTTCGAATTTTTATACCTGACGGTTGATTGTATTGATAAATATCGTCCACATTCTCCTGAACGAGTAGCTGCCTACAAAGCGGATATTACTTACGGAACGAATAACGAATTCGGATTTGATTATCTGAGAGATAATATGGTGCAATCTGCTGGCGAACGAGTACAAGGGAAGCACCACTTCTCCATGATTGATGAAGTGGATTCTGTTTTGATTGATGATGCTCGAACGCCACTGATCATTTCTGGTCCTGTACCAAAAGGAACAGAAGAACAAGAATACGAGGCTTTGAAACCGAGAGTTGAAAAATTAATCAATGCCCAGAAACAACTGGCAACAAAATATCTAGCGGAGGCTAAATCCTTAATCAAAGACAATATCACGGGCGTCCAAGAAGGGGAAGCAGGAATAGCGTTATTACGTGCTCACCGTGCGATGCCTAAATACCGACCTTTAATCAAATTTTTGAGTGGAGAAGGAAATAAGGTATTACTCCAAAAAGCAGAAAATCACTACATGCAGGAGCAATCCAAAAATATGCATTTGGTCGACGAACCTTTGTTATATACGATTGAAGAAAAAACCAGAAGTGTTGAACTGACAGAAAAAGGTTCAGAGTCACTTGCTCGTGGTGGAGAAGATCCGGACTTTTTTATAATGCCCGACATGGCGACGGAACTCATGATGATTGATAGTGACGAAGAGATGAGCGACGAAGAAAAAAACGAAGCACGTACCGTATTAATTAGCGATTTTTCGGCTAAATCAAAAAGACTGCACAGTATTAGTCAGTTGTTAAAAGCATATAGTTTGTTTGAGAAAGACGAAGAATATGTGGTGATGGATGGACAAGTGAAAATTGTCGATGAGCAAACGGGACGTATGATGGAAGGTCGACGATATTCTGATGGATTACACCAAGCATTGGAAGCAAAAGAAAATGTAAAGATTGGAGAAATTACCCAAACTTACGCTACCGTAACACTCCAGAATTATTTCCGGATGTATCACAAACTCGCAGGAATGACGGGTACAGCCGAGACAGAAGCAGGTGAACTCTGGGAAATCTATAAATTAGACGTGGTGGTGATTCCAACCAATCGCCCAATTGTTAGAGATGACCGAGAAGATTTGGTTTTCAAAACTGGCCGCGAAAAGTACAATGCAGTTATTGACGAGATTGTCAAAATGACTGATGCAGGACGCCCTGTATTGGTAGGTACCACGTCGGTGGATATTTCTGAAAAACTGAGTCGAATGTTGAGTATGCGAGGTCTTGACCATAATGTACTGAACGCGAAACAGCATCAGCGAGAAGCAGATATCGTAGCCGAAGCAGGTAGGCCAGGCAAAGTGACTATTGCAACCAATATGGCGGGTCGTGGTACAGATATCAAACTCTCGGATGAAGTAAAGAAGGCGGGTGGTTTAGGTATTATTGGTACGGAGCGACACGATTCTCGACGAGTAGATCGTCAATTACGAGGACGTTCTGGGCGACAAGGAGATCCCGGTAGCTCACAGTTTTATGTGTCGCTAGAAGATAATTTAATGCGATTATTCCAATCGGAAAAAATTGCGAAATTGATGGACAAAATGGGACATCAGGACGGAGAAGTCATCCAACATTCAATGGTAACAAAATCTATCGAACGGGCACAAACCAAAGTAGAAGAAAACAACTTCGGGATTCGTAAGCGTCTTTTAGAATATGATGATGTAATGAATATTCAGCGGGAAGCAATTTATACCAAAAGAAATAATGCGCTATCTGGTGATCGTTTGGCAGTGGATATTAATACCATGCTTACTTCTTTGACAGAAAGCCTAATTGTATCACATCGATACAATGGATCTTACGAAACTTTCAGAGAGGCTTCTTTGAAATACGCAGGTATTGATCCGACGATTACAGAAGATGAATTTAACGATGGCAATGAAGATAACTTGATCGATCGGTTCGAAGACCAATTTTTAAAATTCTATGAAGAAAAAAATCAACGGATTGCCGATGATTTGACACCACGAATCAAATATCTTCATGATAATCCTGAGACTAGTCACTATAAAAGAGTTTCTATTCCGCTCGCGACGGGATTGACTAAAGGAATGAACGTTTCGGTGGATATCGAAGATGCCTTAACTACAAATGGAAAGTCTATTTCCAAAGATATTGAAAAAGCCATTGCGCTGTCGGTCATTGATGAGGAGTGGAAAGAACACTTACGGTCAATGGACGAATTAAAAGAATCGGTACAAGCTGCTTCGTTTGAACAGAAAGATCCCTTGGTTATTTACAAGATGGAAGCTTTTAACTTATTCGAACAATTGATTCAGTCGATCAACGAACAGGTAACTTCTGCCTTAGCAAACGGTAGAGTAATTCTTCCCGAGGCACAAAACGTTAGAGAGGCAAAAGTACAGAAAACGGATTTAAGTAAAGTACAGACAAGTCGTCAACAACAGGGAGGAGGAGCAGGTGCTGCTGCTAGAGCGGCAGGTGAAAGTGTTAGTAGACGAAAGCCGGAAACCTTTAAACGAACCGAGAAAAAGATAGGTCGTAACGAGCCTTGTCCTTGTGGAAGTGGTAAAAAATACAAGCACTGCCACGGTAAAGGATA
>CAZYAC010000136.1:0-12045 GCA_964645475.1 uncultured Saprospiraceae bacterium
TTGGCAAATGGTTTCCATCCTAAAAATTCAAAATCATCGAGATAGAAGCGTTGTTCTTTTGCTCTAAAGAGGTGGATCGGTCCATCATAAGGACGCATTCGATATTTGTTATAGGCCTGATTATTCATTTGATCTACTCGGGCCAACCGCTCCTCGTTGGTCATCTTATCAATATTACTACCGGGACCACTTTTGTAAGTCCAACGCTTCAGTCTTCGTCGAAAAACTTCTGATTTATACTTTAAACTTTCCACTGGATCCCGCGCCAACAATCCCAAATTCCAGGCTAGTTTTTTACCAGATCGGAAGAAACCTTTCTGATTCATTGACTCCGCCCTAGGATCCGACAGATGACCACGAACCACGGTATCCAACATGCCCAACATAGAAACCTCTTTACCCATCGCCTTCAGTTGTTGGGCCATTTCGAAGACAATCAAGCCGCCAAAAGAATAACCCGCCAAAGCATAAGGACCTTCTGGATTTTGCTGGAGAATTTCGCTAATATAAAAAGCGGCCATTTCCTCAATCGTTTCTAAAGGATCAATATCATTTTGTAATCCCAACGCCTGAACGCCATAAATGGGCTGGTCTTTGTCCATATAATTTTTCAGCGCCTGAAAAAGAAACACATGCAATCCTGCGCCGTGCACCAGATAGATCGGAACCTTATTTCCTTTGGGCTGAATAGCTACTAATGCTTGAAATTCCATCTCCACTTTATCCTGTTCCAGCAATCCCGCCAGACTTTGGATCGTAGAATTTTCCATTAATTTTGACAGCGGCAACGTACGATCAAATTGCTTTTCAATCTCTGCCATCATACTCACTGCAATCAGAGAATGTCCTCCCAACTCAAAAAAGTTATCGTGAATTCCTATTTCATGAATCCCCAAAGATTTTGACCAAATAGCTTTTAGTTTTTTCTCAGACGCGGTCTGTGGTCCTACAAAGCAACTCATTTCTTCGTCCCGTGCATAATCCGGTTCTGGCAACTTTTTACGATTAATTTTCAACGTACCGGTCAATGGAAATTTATCCATTTTCACAAACGCCGAGGGTACCATGTAGTCAGGTAGTTTTTCTTTTAAATAACGGCGTATTTCTCCCGACTTTAAATCGCCATCCATGATCAAATACGCAACAATCCGTTTATTATCCGGCTGATCTTCCCGCACCATCACGACGTTTTCTTGGACGCCCGAATACTGAGATAATAGAGATTCTATTTCTCCCAATTCAATTCTAAAACCTCTGACTTTTACTTGATGGTCTACTCTACCGATAAAATCAATATCTCCATCTGGCAACCAACGTGCGACGTCTCCAGTCCGATAAACCATCTCATTTCCATTCAACGGATTTTTAACAAATTTTTCTTTATTTAAGGCAGGTCGCTTGTAGTAACCTTTTGGTGCCACGCCTACTCCACCTACATAAACTTCTCCCGGAACACCGATGGGAACTGGATGTTGTTGCGGATCGAGAATATATACCTGGACGTTTTTCATCGGATAACCAATGGTTTCATAACCCGTCTCCATTCGAGTGGCGAGGCGATCTCCAGTCAGTTTTTTGACGGTCGTATAAATAGTAGTTTCAGAAGGACCGTAAGCATTGTATAAATCTTTTCCGCGAGCAAGTAGTTGATGGGCCAGTTCTTTGGTCAGCGCTTCTCCCACACTCATAATTCGCATTTGAGAATGTCCATGCCATCCAGCCGTAATCAACATCCGCCAAGTGGCAGGCGTCGCTTGCATAAAACTTATTTCAGATTTATCCAGTCTTTCTTTTAATAAAAATCCATCCACTACTTCTGCATTACTGGCAATCACTACTTTACCCCCTAGAAAAAGTGGTAAGAAAAAGTCCTGTACAGAAGGATCAAATGAAACAGAAGCAACACTTAAAGTTATATCCGCAACGGTTATCTCCGCTGCTTCCATCATCGCATAATGATGATCCACCACGGCATTGTGCGGAATGATAATCCCCTTTGGCTTTCCGGTAGAACCAGATGTATAAATGATATACGCTAAGTCTTCCGGCATTAAACCAATGTCCAAATTTCTGACCGTTCCATTTTTATGTTCTCGATAGACGGATTCTAGGGTAATCACTTGATGTTTTCCTTCCGGTACTTGAGATAACATCTCATTTTGGGTTAATAAAATTTCCGCCTGTGCGTCTTCCAAAATAACCGCCAATCGATCTTTTGGATTAGCCGGATCGAGCGGCACATAAATGCCTCCTGCTTTTAATACGGCTAACAAACTGACCAATAGCTCTACCGAGCGATTAACAAAAACGCCGACAAAATCTCCTCTGGTTACACCCGCTCGTTGCAGATGATGCGCCAAATGATTGGCATCTTCATTTAGTTGCTGGTACGTCATTTTTTTATCCTGACTTTCTACCGCAATCGCATCTGGTGTTTTTAGAACTTGTGCTTCAAAAAGACTGGTAATCGTTTCTTTATCAAGGTAAGAGCTCTGATTTTTTGCCCAACCTAAAATCGTATTTTTTTCGTCTTCGGGTAATAGATTAATTTTAGAAATTGGCTGTTTTGGTTCCCGAACAATATTCTCTAACAACAACCGAAAAGAAGCTAATCGTCGATTGATCGTAGCCGCATCAAAAAGATCTTTATTATAAGTCCATTCAAAATCAACGCCGTTAGCGGTAGGTTTTACATTGATAAAAATATCAAAGGTCTCATAATTTCTAACGATGGGATTCATGGCTGTTGCTAGATTGCCAAATTTCAAATCGCCCATCGCACTATCCATATTAAAAAGGATAGAAATAATAGGTTGACGACTAAGATCACGCGGTAGATTTAGTTTTTTGACCAACGCGCCCAGCGTATAATTCTGATGCTCAAAAGCATCTAAAATTTTACCTCTAGTTGTTTTTAGGTGGGTAGAAAAATCAACACCTTCCGCTACTGGAACTCGTACCGGCAACAAACTCACCGCATGAGTCACCAAGTCTTCGTTACCCGGATTAGATTGTCCAGCAGCTACCATTCCCAATACAAAATCAGACTGCCCTGAAAGTCGATGAATGAACGTATGAAAGGCCGTGTACATCGTCACAAACAACGTAGTTCCCTCTTGGATGGACAACTGCTTGAGTTGATCAAATAATTCATGATCAATACTAATTTTTTCACAACTGGCTCCATAGGTTTTTTGGGCCGGTCGCAAACGATCTGTTGGAAAATCAAGTACCGGAATATCATTGGCAAATTGTTCCAACCAATAAGATTCCGCTTCTTGATATGCTGAACTAGTTCGATACTGGTCCTGTTCGGTCAAATAATCGCTGATCTGCTTGGGAGCCCGCAAATTTGGCGTATTTCCATTGGCGACTTGAGCATATAGTTTTGCTAAGTCACTAATAAGTACACTACAAGAATAGCCGTCCGCTATTCCGTGATGGGCGGTCATCAATAAGTGATGAAGGTTTGGTGCTAGCCGAATGATACTTGCTCGAAACAAAGGACCTGAAAAAATGTCCATCGGCTGCTCAGATTCAATATCCAAATAAGATTGAAAAGCTTTCTTTTTTTCAATTTCTGATAAATCAGATAAGTCAATAAAAGGGAAATCTTGTTCGACTTTAGCATGTACAATCAGGGTGGTATGATTGGGATCATAAGTAGATCGCAAGGCCTCGTGTCGATCAATCAATAAAGTCAAGGCATCTTGTAAGTCTTTTATTTCCAACGGGCCTTCCAATCGAATATTACTACTCAGATTATAAGCCGCCGCCGCTCCATCTCCAAGTCTTTGTTCAACCCAAACTTCTTTTTGTCCTTCAGTTAACGGTACCCTTTTTTTTTCATTCAGGCTAACCTTCAAATCCGCTAGGTCTTTTTTCTGACACTGATTATTAGTTGGAGGATAAATAATCGCATTGGTATCTGGCGCATCTTCCGTTACGGTCAGTGGAAAAAATCCTGCGGTCTGCATCTCTCGAATCGTTTCAACAATCACCTCAAAAGTAAAGTCTAAATCTTCTTGGGTATGTGCCGTAGAAATCAATCCTGCTTTTTCCATCAGGTGCACCCCTTTCATTCTTAAATAATAGAAAAATAATTTCCCTAAAGGATTTTTTTGTAATAATTTGATGGTAACGATAGAAGCGCAACTAAGTACTTGTAGTGGCACTTTGGTTTCTAAAAACAACGTACGTAAGCGTTCTGCAAAACGAGCTGACTTAGCATTAAGTTCATCATACATAGGTTGTCCAACCCGTTTTATTTCGGTCAACGCTGCATGGGCCGAAGCCAAACTCAACGGATGTTTTACAAAGGTTCCACCAAAAAAGGTAACGCCAACTTCTGGAACAGAGTCGTCTCCATAATTCCAAGCACCACCATCAAAAGCATCCATATATTTACGTTTGCCTGCCACGGCTGCCATGGGCAATCCACCGGATAATATTTTACCATAAGCCACAATATCTGCTTCGATACCAAACCATTGCTGTGCACCACCGGGTGCCATTCTAAATCCGGTAATCATTTCATCAAACACCATCGCCATTTCATGCTCCGTACAAAGCTGTCGTATTTCCTGAAAAAGTGGTCCTCGTTGTATGTGAGGATTATTGGGTTGTATCGGTTCTATAATTACCGCTGCTACCTCATCTGCGTGATCACGAATTTTATCTAACACTTTTGGATCATCATAATCCAATACAATCACTTGATCAACCGCCCAATGTGGAATACCCGGAGCGATCGGAACGGGTACAACGTTTCCATTTCGGTTGATACCTTTGACCAACATTTCATCCGCGATCCCGTGATAATCTCCTGAAAAAACAATGAGCCGATCTTTATCCGTTACGGTCCGCGCCACTCGAATTGCCGCAGAGATGGCTTCTGATCCAGTATTGACTAAGGTCGATCTTTCACAACCTGTAATTTCACATAATAATTTAGCGACCTTTTCTGCCAATGGTGTCAAAACGCCTAATTCGATACCTTTCTCTAACTGTACGGCAACAGCCTCCTGAATAAAATCTGGCGTGTGACCAAAAAGACTGATCCCAAAAGCACTACGATAATCCACATATTCATTACCATCTACATCCCAAAGTTTCGCTCCTTTCGAACGTTCGACAGCGATCTGATAAATCATGTCTTTCCACAGTGTCGTAAATCCGCTGATGGCACGAGGATCGGCTAGATAAGGTCTTTGCCGATTGGTTAACTGCTGAGAACCTTTTGTTTTCTCAGTATAATTTTTAATTAGTTCATCTAAATATTTTATCTCTCGCTCGGTGAGATCCGCTCTGGATCTTTTATCTAGTGGTGCCCAAGGACCGAAAGCCATTCCTTCCGATTTTTCTTTTTTAGGAGCCTTGACAACTTTATTACCAGGAGCAGAAATGTTCTTTTCCACAATCCCAGGTTGCGGTGGTGCAGGCATTGGTGTAACTGGTTTAGCAGAAATACCAGTAGTTGGAGCCATTGTATTTTTTCCAGACAATAAGGCCAGTTGTTGTTGCATCAAAATTAACTGCTGCTGAATCAAGGCCTCTATTCCGGTCGTATCTGCATTAGTTGGTAACGGAGTTATCGCTGGAATATTTACGGGTGGAGCCATCGGGACTGGTGTCGCAGTGGTAGCTTGTTGTCCTAAATTATTAACGGTTGGTTGAGCGGCAGATCCTGCATTACGTTGTGTTACTTCTTCCTGAAGTGCTTCAGGTGCCAGTTTACCATCTACATATTTTGCCAACGTATCGATATTCGGTGCTTCTTCAAAAAGCTGACGGAAACTTAATTTAATTTTAAATGCCTTTTTAATTTTCGAAGTAGCTTGTGTCAAAAACAGGGAATCAAAACCAAGTTCTAAAAAGCTGGCGTGCACATCCATTTGTTCAATGGGAATACCACTTAGGTCATGGAAAATGTTTTTTATTTTTTCTGATAGTAAATCTTTACGTTCCATTTGTGGTTGGTTCGTTTGAATAATAAAATTAGCCATAGGCGTTGGGGCACCTGGGCTGTCAAAAGACAAAGTCGTTTGCGTACCGGGGAGTGGTTTCGCTGCTATCCAATGTCGTTGTCTTGCAAAAGGATAAGTAGGTAAAGAAATCCGAGACAGGGGATAATATTGGTTAAATGATTTCCAATTTATGGTTACACCAGACAACCAAAGTCGTCCAATATTTTTCAGTAAAAAAGCCTGATCGTTAATCGTTTCTTTTGGATGTTTTAAACTAGCAAAAATAGCAGTCTCTTGTTTTCGGTCCGGGTGCTGTCGTGCAAAAGTGCTCAAGGTTTGTCCAGGACCTATTTCTAACAAGATCGTATTTTCCATCGCTAACATATGGCGAATACCATCCGAAAATTTGACCGTTTGTCGAAGATGGCTCAACCAATATTCTGGTTTACTTGCTTCCGGGGATTCCATCCAGTTTCCACAAACATTGGACATCACTGGAATCGTTAATTCTCCAAAGTCTACCGTCTTCAAATATTTTTCAAAAGCAGGTAGAATCGGATCAATCATCCGAGAGTGTGCTGCTACTTTGATATGTGGGCGAGTAGCATGGATCTCAGCGGCCGTCAATTTCTTTTTAAGTTGATCAATTTCCAAACTACTTCCCGAAACCACTACATGATTTGGTTTATTGATCGCTGCATAATCGAGTTCATCATTCATGTAAGGCGTCAGCGCTTCCGGCGACATGCCAACACTCAACATTCCTCCTTCTTCTAACTTTAAAAATAATTTTCCTCTCGTAGCCACCATTCCCATGGCTGCTTCTAGGCTCATTAATCCCGATAAAGTCGCCGCCGTATATTCTCCCAAGCTATGACCAATCATCGCATGCGGTTGAATGCCCCAAGACATGAGCAATTTTGCGGTAGCATATTCTACAGTAAATAACAACGTTATTCCTGCGAGTGGATCTAAGATAGGTTCCAGTCGATTATGATCTGGATAGAGAATATTTTTAAAATCAAGTTGATATTTATTTTTCAATAAGGTCAAACATTCATTGACCGTTTGCCGAAAAACCGCTTCCTCTTGATACAGATCTTTCCCCATATTGGTATGCTGCGATCCGCCACCCGGAAACATAAAAACAATCTTTTGTGGCGCATCCGTAGCATCTGAAAAAAGACGCATAGGATCTCGCTCTTCCAATATTTTTACCAAGTCTGATACTGATTCTCCAACCAAGCTAGTTCGATATTTAAAATCAGAACGTCCTAACTGTAAAGTCGCAGCAACACTACCCGGATTAACTTTCGGGTTTTCTTTTAAAAAATGAAGCAAATTCATTTCTATTTCAGACAAGGACTCTGTGGTCTTAGCGGAAAGTGTCAGCAAATGCTGAGAGCGGGTTCGATTTTTTCTTTTAATGATCGGTGCTTCTTCTAATACGATATGCGCGTTGGTACCGCCCAGTCCAAAAGAGCTAACTCCCGCCCGACGAGGATTGGGACTGCGCTTCCAGTCCGTCAATTGATCATTCACATAAAATGGACTATCCGCAAAATTGATTTGAGGGTTGGGTTTATTATAGTGTAAAGACGGAGGAAGTTGTTCGTACTTTAGGGCCAATAACGTTTTTATAATTCCCGTGATACAAGCACCAGCATCTAGATGCCCCACATTGGTTTTGACTGAGCCCACTGCGCAAAATTGTTTTTTATCGGTGAACGCTCTAAAGGCCGTCGTCAATCCTGCTAGTTCTACTGGATCACCAATCGGCGTTCCGGTTCCATGACATTCAACATAACTGATGGTATTGGGATCAATTTCTGCACGTCGGTAAGCGTCCATAATCGCCGTAGATTGTCCAGCAATTCCCGGAGCGGTAAAACCAATTTTATCTTGTCCATCATTGTTAATCGCGGTAGCACGAATTAATCCATGCACTTGATTCTGATCTTCAATCGCTGTTTCTAATTTTTTAATGACAATAAAACTCATGCCGTTACCTCTCACCATTCCATTGGCATTCGCATCAAAAGTACGGCAATAGCCATCCGGCGAAAGCGCGTGTCCTTCTTTATGTAAATGTCCTGCAAAAGGAGGTTGAATCCTACCACCACCCACAATCGCAATCTCACAGTCTCCGTTACGAATGCTTTGACAAGCCAAATGAAGTGCTACCCCACTACTCGAGCAAGCGGTTTGGATATTAATCGCTGGTCCTCTCAGATTTAATTTATAGGCAACCCGAGTAGCCGGAAAATCTTTTTCCAAGGTTATACCCAATTGAAAATCATCAACGGACTTAAAATAATTTGGATGAGTAATAACGTTGTTGACCAAATAGGTATTTCTAGCAATGCCTCCAAAAACACCGATGCGTTTTTCGTTGTTTTCAGGATCAATGCCTGCATCTTGTAAAGCTGCATAAGCAGTTTGTAAATAAATCCGATGTTGCGGATCCATTAACGCTGCTTCTTTTGGATGATAACCAAAGAACGTTGCATCAAAACAATCCGCATCTTCCAAAGGCATACCGCGACGTACATAATCGGGATCATTAAAAACCTCTGGCGAAACGCCAGCAGCTATTAATTCTTCATTGGTAAAGACTTTACTAACATCTCGTCCTGATTTTAGATTATCCCAAAACTCGTTGATATTTTTTGCTCCCGGCAATCGGACGGCCATTCCGATGACGGCCATGCTATCGTTTGGAAGGTTTTCCGTTTCGGATTTTTGATCAGTAGTATTCGTCTCAGGATTTTGGTAGCCTAAATATTCAGCCGTTTCCCAAGTAGTGGAACTAAGGAAATTATCATTAACTACTGCATCACTTTTACGAGCTAGGTCTGCTTTTATTTTTCCGTGTTCGAGTAAATTAATATCGCCCATGGGTTTAGAATCATCATAGATACCATCGGTCATTTTTTGGTCGAGATTCTGATAAGGACGAATTAGTTTTTCATCAAAGGGTATTCCGGTTTTTTTACAAAAATCTTCCATTACTCGTTGTGGGTCGGTTACGAGTTCTTCGTAATTAATTCGGAATTTTCGATGATCATCAATTCTTGTAAAAAAATCATTAACCACTCGGTGCGATTCTGTCCAAATCAGTTCTCCTAATTGTCTTGGTAGAAAATCATGATCTTCTAAATACATGACCTGAGACATTCGCATTTTTTCAAACGAACGAACCATGGCGTAAGGATGCCGAACCAGTTGAATAAAAATCGGATCGGTAAAATCATTTTCTGCTTTCGCTAAAATATCTGAATCGAGTGCGTACGAAGGCGACTTATCTACTAAGGTTTGATTCGGTATTTTTTCTTGTAAATATTGATAAAACGATTGCGTGGAAGTCGCTTTTTCTTCTGCCGTTTGGATGATGGACTTAGCCGTTTCAACCGTACAGTTTTCCAATTCCATCACCGTACGAACCAGTCCTTCTTTCCACAACCCAAATTTACCAGCATAAGCTTCTGCTCTTTCTGTTAGATGCTGAAAACCCAATAATTGTAATTCATTGGCTGCAAAAATTTCAGGATGTCCTGCCAGCATAATTCTCAATAAAGAAGTCCCAGACCGTGGTGGCGCCAAAATAAAAATGGCTCGTTTATTTTTTTGAACCGCCGCTTTCTTTGTCGGTTTAGGCAGTTTCGGAATGATGGTTTGAAAATGAGCAAAATCGACAGCCGTTAATTTTTCTACCTTCTTTGCAGTCTTCGTCGTTTTATTTTTTTGTTTAAAAACACCTTCTATGGCTTCCGGATATTGAGATTCCAACATCTTGGCATACGCCGCAATTGAAGGAGCCGTAAAGATGGTTACGATAAAAATCGTCTCTCCGATTTTTTCTTGAATTTTATTAATAAACTGAGCGGCTTGTAAAGAATTTCCACCCAATTCAAAAAACTTATCGTTGATTCCGATTTTTTCTATTGTTAAAATTTCCTGCCAAAGGTCCGTCAAATATTTTTCCAGATCCGTGGTAGGTGCTTGATAAGCGGTCTCTAAAATGGGTCGCTGTTGAGAAGGTTCCGGTAGCGCCACTCGATCTATTTTTCCGGCGGTCGTTAATGGCATTTTTTCTAAGATAACCAATGACGCCGGAATCATATAAGCCGGTAAAGTTTTGGAAAGTTGATCCCGCAGTTGTCCGATCGTTAAGGAAGTGCCTGTTTTTAAAACCAAATAAGCAACCAATTTTTGCGAACTCAGATCCTCTCCTTTTAGTAAAACTGCTGTATCCAATATCGTCGGCAATCCACTAATTTTTGCTTCTACTTCTCCCAATTCAATTCGATAGCCACGCAATTTTACCTGGTGATCTTTTCTACCCATAAAATCCAAATTACCATCGGAAAGCCAACGACCGAGATCACCCGTTGCGTAAATATTTCCGGCTGGACCGAACCGATTTTTAATGAATTTTTGGGCCGTCAATTCTGGACGATTCAAGTAGCCACGCGCTACCCCCGCACCACCGATAAATATTTCTCCTGTTTCTCCAACAGGAACTTGTTCTAAATTTTCATTTAAAACATACAAAAACGTATTATCAATCGCCTTACCAATCGGAACTTTATCTCCGATAAATTCAGGAGTCGTGGTAAAGATAGAACAACCAACCGTCGCCTCGGTGGGACCAAATTGATTTAAAAGTTTAGTATCAGCAAATACCGTATGATGCCGACTGACTAGAGCGGCCGGACAGGCTTCTCCAGCAACACTTACCGATTCCAGGGTGTCCAGTTGTTTGGGCTGAACCTTATTGAGTAAAAGGTTATACAGGGAAGGAAAGGTAAGTAAATGCGATATCTGCTGATTACTAATAAACAAAGCCAGATTAGAAACATCTTTCTCTAGGTTTTCTGGGGCGATGACAAGCGTTCCACCATCTAGTAGGGTCCAATAGATGAGTAAGACGGCGCCATCAAAGGCAAAAGAATAAGCATATAAAAACCGTTTGACCGGATGCTTAACATAATCTATTTGTGCTTGGATGAGGTTGCGAACATTGCGGTGTTCCACCTGTACTCCTTTTGGTTGTCCGGTAGAACCAGAAGTATAGATCGTATATATTAAGTTGTTAGGATCAACGGCAACGGAAGGAGCCGTCTCTGGAAACGAAGCTATATTTTCCCATTGATCCAAGGATAGGATCGCTATATCAGGATTGACCTTAAATTTTTCTGCTAAATTTTTCTGTGTCAAGCAAATTCGAGCCTGTGTATCCGAAAAAATAAAAGACAATCTTTCTTTTGGAGTAGTCGGGTCAATCGGCACGTAAGCCGCACCCGCCTTTTGGATTCCTAAAATTCCAATAAACATTTCGAAAGAACGGTGCAAAGAGATGGCGACCAGGGATTCGATGGTAACACCTTGGTTTAACAAATAATGCGCGAGTTGATTAGCGCGCCGATCCACTTCCTGATAAGTCATTTCTGCTTCCCCAAATACCAAGGCCACAGCGTCGGGCGTACGTTCTGCCTGCGCTGCAAAAAGCTCATGTATACAGAGCTCCTCTGGTAATATGGGAAGTCTTTTATTCATAGTCTAGTAATAACTCAAAAACATAAATCTCAATAATAAGATTTACTATGTTCGGGGTAAAAATTGAAATAAGGGCAAATTATTTTCTGGATCGTATCCTATTAAACTAGAGGAGATACGAATGTTGAGGGGAAGCAGTATAAAGTGGCGGAATTTCTCTGCTTTGAAATAGTTATCTAGTTGATACTTTTTCTTAGGTGCAAAATACGAAAAACAGGGAATTTTTTACATACCCTTTTGGGGGTATCTTATGTATGGGGGATTTTTTTGATGTGCGGGTTGGTAAATGTGCGGATTTTTTGATTTTTTGAGGTGCGGATGCGTGGATTTTTTGATGTGTGGATTTAGGTAGACTTAATTGAAGTTGTTTTTGCGGTTGAAGTTGCGGTTAAAAATGGGATATGGTGTCTATGCCTGAACGTGTTTTTGTATCTAGACCGGAGGTCTAAACAAGCGCTCGGCTATAGGTTGTTGTGGTGGACTAGTGGGGATTTTTTTGATGTGCGGATGTGCGGATGTG
>CAZYAC010000137.1:0-12011 GCA_964645475.1 uncultured Saprospiraceae bacterium
CGGAGACGAAATATTGTAATGAAGGAAATATCCGTTATCTTTACTTTTT
The DNA here is from genome assembly GCA_964645475.1 of uncultured Saprospiraceae bacterium. Taxonomy (GTDB): domain Bacteria; phylum Bacteroidota; class Bacteroidia; order Chitinophagales; family Saprospiraceae; genus JALZUU01. Next base: position 50 of record CAZYAC010000137.1, read on the forward strand.
TCTATTAATTACGCACATTATCCTAGCTGCTCTTTTGTTACCTTTTATTTTGTTTACCTATATCCGGGCCTATACGGGACAAATAATGCTGCATCGTAAAATGGCGAAGTGGGTTTTTCCGTTATGGTTATATGTAGCAGTAACAGGTCCAATAATTTATATTATGCTTCGTCCCTGTTATTTGTTGAATTGATAATAACAAGCGGCAAAAAAAAATATTATGAAAAGATATATCGTTCGAATCATTACCGTTTTTAGTCTCTTCTTTATGTTGGGAATGCCGGTAGAAAGTCCCGCACAGTGCCCAATGTGTCGAATGGCTGCAGATAGTAATTTGGAAAATGGAGGTTCACAAGGCAAAGGCCTTAATGCAGGCATCTTGTATATGCTTTCCCTTCCTTATGTTATGGTGGCGGGTCTTGGATTTTGGTGGTATCGCAATCGTAAAAAAGAAGAAGATGTGGAGATTCAGGCAGAGCTGGATGGAATCATAGAGTAGATTCCTTAAAGTTCAATAGGTTTAAACTTATTTCAAATGATGGTCTAATATTAATAATTTCATCTATTCATTTTTTAAAGTTTAGTAAACCTAATCTGATATAAACTTCTTCTCTTTGGTTAAATGTTTACCTTTACATATGACCAAGGAAGAACAAATCGCCAATTTTGATCCGAATGGAGTTGGGTTGCGCAATGGCCATTTTATCGGATTACCTTTTACAGAAAAGACGGCCTCCGTTGTTTTTTTATCCGTTCCCTGGGACGTGACCGTTAGCTACGGACACGGTACCGCTGGAGCCCCAGCCAATATTTTAGAATCTTCCACCCAATTAGATTTATATGATCCAGCCATTCCCGATGCTTGGAAAATAGGCCTCTATCTAAAACCTCCCGATCCTGAAATTTTAAAACTCAACAATAGCCTACGAGGTAAAGCCGAACTGCTAATCGAAGAGTTAGAATTCGGAGATACCGTAGAAGATTCTCCTCATCTAGATGACCTCCAAAAAGAAATAAATCAGACTTGTGAATATTTACGAAACTGGGTTTATAGAGAATCGAGTGCGCTTTTAGACGCCGGTAAATTGGTCGGTATTTTGGGCGGAGACCACAGTGTCCCATTAGGATATCTACAAGCACTCGGTGAACGTCACGAAGCCTTTGGCGTTTTACAGATTGATGCGCACTGCGACCTACGTCCTGCTTATGAAGGCTTTGTTTATTCCCACGCTAGTATTTTTTATAATGCGCTTGCCATTCCACAGATGACCCAATTGGTGCAGGTCGGTATCCGCGATTGCTGCGAGCAAGAAGTACAGCTGACTGCTGATTCAGATGGCCGGATTCAGATTTTCTTTGAAGAGCAGCTACGCCAGGAGCAGTTTGCCGGACGAAAATGGGCAGAGCAAGTAGAGGAGATCATAGCCACGTTGCCACCGCTTGTATATATCAGTTTTGATATCGATGGATTAGATCCGAAGTTATGTCCTAACACGGGAACACCCGTACCAGGCGGGTTGGAACTTTCAGAGGCTTTTTATTTGTTGAAAAGGGTAGTGGAGAGTGGTCGTCGCATCATCGGTTTTGATCTTTGTGAAGTAGGCGGTCGGGGCAATGAATGGGATGGAAATGTTGGTGCACGGATTTTGTATCGTTTGGGAAACCTTTTGTCGATGTGCGGATTGGTGGATTAGTGGATGTGCGGATTTTAGAATTGATTAGCTAATGAGTTCACTCCAGAAAGCCCAGAATTTGAAAAAGCATCATACCTTGATTATCACTTTAATGGATAACTAATTCACGGTAAAAGATATACACGTTAAAAAATCTCTGCGCCTTTGCGAACTTTGCGAGAAAAAAAATTTAAGAGCAGATTCACTAATAAACTGATTAATCTTAAAAACATGTGGTTTGAAAAACTAATGGGATTTAAAGAAAGATCCCCAGATTATGTACGACGAAATTTAGAAGTAACTGGTAGACAAATCAAATCTAAAGTAAACGGAAAGACCTATCAGTTTGGATTTTTAGAAATTCCTACCTTGGCGGCCTTGAGGAATCGAGCACCAGCCTTTGAAAAATATAAAGGTAAAATAAAGATCAGTGAAGTGGTGGGAGATGTCCAAAAAATGCATATTCAAGCGGCGAATAAAGATGCGTTATTTCAAGCAGCTTCGCAGTTTAATTTATTGGAAATGGTCGGACCGGATGTTTCACCCATAGAAGGTGTTGGGATTTACCAATACGATCGAACCCAAGGACCCGCTTGTGCGATTGCTTGTGGAGCAGGAACCATTTATCGAAATTATTTTGTGGAGGTAAATGGAAAAACCGGACAGACTACTCATAACCAAATAGATTGTTTAGACTTGATTGGTGAGGCACTTGGGAACGAAAAAGAAGAGCTATGGGAAATGCGAAACGGTTACGCCTTACCGACCACTGATGGATTATTGAAAATAAATAAAAAACTGGGTGCCTTGACTAGAGCAGAACGCGACGAATTAAAAAGCAAACTCAAGATCGGTCTGCAATGGAATACCGAAGTGACCGTAGTTGAAGGTGGACAGCTGGTTTCGCAGGCCTACTGCTCGGCCTTACCCGTTCGCTATTCTCAAATCGAAGCGCATTATTGGGAGCCTTTTGCACGGCTAGTATTAGAAGCTTTATACGAAGCGACTTTTTATGCTGCTTTGATTAATTTAGAAAAAACGGGATCGAATAAACTGTTTTTGACCTTGGTGGGCGGCGGTGCTTTTGGAAATGAACTGCATTGGATTTTGGAATCTTTGGAAAAAGTGATCGAGCAATTTAGAGATGTAGCGCTGGATGTACGGATGGTGAGTTATGGCAGGGCGGATGAGCGGATTGGGAGATTGTTGGATTAGTGGAATTTTTTGATGTGTCTGCGAATTTACATGCTAAATATTTAATACGAATGAATAGCCAAGAAATAACACAAATACGAATGTATGTACCTGAAGAGAGCTCAACGGGTACTTATGATGTAATTAAAGTTTCTGATTTTAGCTATAGATTAGCAAGCAATGATCCATTCAGTGAAATTCTTTCCTACGGAACTGTCATAGAAGTTGAAACTGAAAAAAAAGAGGACGAAGGAGAGTGTATATTTGTGTTTAAAAAAATCCATACTGAATCTAATTATACACTTGAAGTTATATTTTTGCCAATGAATCTAACCAATTCTGAGATGCGAATTGTTGGTCAAATGATAATTGATGAAGGAGGATTTTGGGAAGTTATTTTCGGTGGGGTGGGATATGTAAATTTGCCTATAAAATCAAACCTAAATGTGATTGAAGAGCTAAATAAACTTATAAAAACTAAGCAGAATAATAACAAACATAAAATAAAAATTGAATTCGGCATCCCTGTACATGGATGGTTGCCAACTACTTTAAAATATGGTGATTATGAATTAGAGATTAATATTTCAGATGTTCCCTTAAATCCAATGACACAATTATGTAACTCATTAATTCAATTATTAAAAGGGATTAATACGCCAGATATTATTCCTTGGCATTTAGAACCATATTGCTATTATTTACAATTGAAAAAAACTGAAAGTAACTACGAAGCCATCATTTTAGAATCAGATAGAATTGACAGCAAAAAAAAGCTGACATTTAAAGTAGAAGGAAAATTTGGTGAGATCATTCTTCCAATCTATAGAAGTTTGAAAAAGTTTCATTCCATGTCTTATCAAGCACCACATTGGGACGAAATGGAATTAGAAAGGATGGAAGACCTAACAGTACTAATAAAACAGATAAAATGAAACCATCCCTATTTTTATATCTCTTAGTTGTTATGTCCGGCTGTGCAACTCAGAACATAAAATACGATCGCAATAAAATATTGAAAAAATATTCAGCAGATTATCAAATATTTGTTGATGCAAAAAAAATGAATTTAGAAAAAAATTATCTTGACAAAGACAATATTGAAAATGTTCGAATTAATAAAAAAGCTAAAGAACTAAAAATCACGCAAATCAAACGGACGAAATTTGTTGAAATTAATAATCTGAATTTGGACAGAATATTGGTTGAAGGAAGAGGTTTAAATAAAAAGAAAATTGGTTTAATTATTATTGATGGAATTCCTATAGTAGATAGTTTGATAATGCAAACAAAAATTGACCTCAATGCGATAAAATCTGTTGACATTGTCAGAAGAAGAAATAGATAAGATGACTTGGAATAGAAATTATGATGGAGATTTAATATTAATAACGCTAAAGTAGAAATGTGTGGGTGCGATAATATACAATCAGTTTCGACTTGGCTTTACTCGTTCGCGATTCTTAAGTTGTAGGAGATTGTTGGATTTTAGGGAGTGTGCTGATTTATAAAATTTTTAGTTAATTAAGTAAAAGGAAAAACTAACTTAAATAATGATCTACACCATTGAAAAGGCAAACTTAATTTCCGAACAACTACGAAAATTTACCACTGGATACACCCATCATGTGGTAGGACAATTTGCAAATATTGATTTTTGGATTAACGAAGTGATGGCCGCTCTAAAAGCGATAGACGAACATAGAAGTCGATTTGAAAATATTTACGATGCTCAAAAAGAGTGGACAGAAGAACATGGAACCGTCGTGTACGATTACTGCCCGATGTGCCAAGGAAGATGCGAATTTGGTGATGGAAAACCAACTTTACCTAAATTAAAATTTAAAAAAGAAAAGGTTGATACAAGGAAAGAATTAGTCAATTCCGCTTATTATTTTCTTACACGATGTTATAGAATTGGATTGTTAACTGATGGAGAATTGAAAAGTAAATGTGACTCGATAGGAACAAGTATTGACCCGAATGATTTAGATTAAAAAAATAAAATCTATATTTTACTACTTGCGCGCCTGCTTAAAGCCGAGCGCTCGTTTCCATCTACCTGTCCGGTAGACACAGGCCTCTGGATGAAGATACAAAAAGCGTAACCTCATGGTATCATATTTCAGCGGGAGATACTCGGAAAATAAAGTCTAAAAACAAATCATGGGATTCAGATTAAACGTAATTTTTATAACCAACGTAGCATCCACTTCAAACGAAGAGTTGCTAGAAAAAATAGGAATGAGTGATAAAGAAAAATGGAGTACAACAGATTTCTATGGGACGAGTAAACAATCGAGTTTAATCTTTGTCGGAACAAAAAATAACTGTAAAATAATTTCTAACGGAGCACTAGCGCATCGTGCCTTTGAAAAAGATAATCCATTTCTAAATTTTAAAAATAGTGAAATTGCCTCTATTATTTGGAACGAAACTTCAAGTGTTTATGGGTTTAGTTTGATCAAAAATGGACAATTAATTCGTAATGTTATCTCAGTTGACGATGAAGAAGTTGAAGCAGGATTTGGGAATCCCATAAAAGAAGAAACAGAAATAAAGGAAGACCATCTATTTGATCCCGAAGAAGTTGAAGAAATTATTGAAAACGAAGGAAGAGAATACTTCAACAATTTAGTTAAATCGGAAAAAATATGCAGAGCTGCCAATAACTTGGCCAAGAGATATATAGGAACTGGACTAGTTGAAATTCAAGATCCAATAAAAATGATCGAGTATCATTAAAAAAGGAATTATGTCAATCTCCCAACACTCCCCGACCATAAACTACCCCATTCAGGGTAGCACAGACCACGGGAAAATATTTAATTTGCTCCCATAAATCTGACACCCCTTCAGATACATCCTATGAGAAACAACCCAGCAAATTATGAAAAACGCACTCCTATTCCTCCTTATTTTTATAGGGCATACCCTGACCGCACAAGTTACCTTTGAAGATGCTTTTCCAAATCTAGCTTTCAATTTTCCAGTCGATATTCAAAGCAATGGGGTGTCGGGAGATAATCGCTTATTTGTAGTAGAACAGCCCGGCGTAATTCGGGTTTTTCAAAACCAATCCACGACCACCTTTAGCAATCAATTCTTGGATATCACCAATAAGGTCGATTTTAACTTTGGCCAAGAGAAAGGATTATTGGGATTAGCATTTCATCCAAACTATAGTCAAAATGGATACTTTTATGTTTCTTATACCAATAATGTAAATGGAATTATTGGTATCGTTATAGAGCGTTATAGCGTCAATCCAAACAATCCAAATCAAGCTGATCCAAACTCAGATTGTACTGTTTTATCCTTTCTAAAAAATCAAGGAAACTCCAATCATAATGGTGGCTCTATTGCTTTTGGTCCGGATGGTTTGCTATATATCGCAGTTGGTGACGGAGGAGGAGGAGGAGACCCACAAGGTAATGCTCAAAACCTAAATAGCTTATTTGGTAAAATCCTTCGATTGAATATCAATGTATCTTGTCCGGGGTATGGAATTCCTGGTGATAATCCTTTCGTAGCTTCTTTTGGTGCGGATGAAATTTATGCTTGGGGATTGAGAAATCCTTGGAGAATGAGTTTTGATTTTCAGACCAATAGATTATGGACTGGAGATGTTGGGCAAGGGCAATTTGAAGAAATTAATATTATTGAAAACGGAAGAAATTATGGATGGAATCGATTTGAAGCAAATTCAATTTTTAATGGTTCAGTACCCAATATCGGTAATCCAGTTTTTCCAATTTTCTCTTATAACCACAATCAAGGAGATCGCTCAGTAACCGGAGGGTATGTTTATCGAGGGACTCAAATTGACAATGAACTTTTTGGTGAATATGTTTTTGGTGATTTTGTTTCGGGGCGCGTTTGGAGTTTGGATTTTAATCCTCAAACGAGTGCTACTAATCGAAGCCTTCTTTTCGATTCTAATTTTCAAATTTCTACTTTTGGAAAAGATAATAATAATGAACTATACTTTGCCGCTTATGGAAATGCTGGTCGGATTTATAAACTAGTCAGCAACAGTACCGAGCCAGCTTCTTGTGAGGTTACTGCGAGTAGTTGTACCCTTACCCTTACTGGATTAAGTGGAAATGATTTTGTGAAAATATTTGATACCAACTTTAATGAAGTTTGGACTTGTAGTCCATTTGGTAATAATCCTTGTAATGCAACAGCAATTTTTAATGGAACAGCAGATGGGACTTATTATGTACAAGGATGCCAAGGTGATTTTGATCCATATATTTTAACTGACTGTGGCCAACCAGATCCATGTACCAATCAAGGCGGTGATTCGGATGGAGATGGGATTTGTAATAATCAAGATTGTCAACCTAATAATGCCGCTTTCCCAGGGACGCCAGGAACCGCTTGTGATGACGGTAATCCAAACACCAGCAATGATATGATAAGTGGAGATGGTTGTGGCTGTTCAGGAACAACTCCTCCTGGAGGAGGTTGCACGGTGGTTGTTGGAAGTTGTTCGCTTACGCTAAGTGGATTGACGGGGAATGATTTTATTAAAATATTTGATGCTGATTTTAAGGTGGTTTGGCAATGTAGTCCTTATGGCAGTAGTGCTGATTTTTGTAATTCCACAGAGGTGATTACTAATTTAGAAAATGGTACTTATTATGTACAAGGTTGCCAAAGTGATTTTAATGCTTATGTGTTAAATGGCTGCTCTGGGATGCCGCCTAATGAAGGTTGTAATGTATCAACTGGAAATTGTTCGCTTACGCTAAATGGGTTGACGAATACTGATTTTATTAAAGTATTTGATGCTGGTTTTAAGGTGGTTTGGCAATGTAGTCCTTATGGTAATAGCAATGATTTTTGTAATTCGACGGAAGTGGTTACTAGTTTGTCTACGGGTACTTATTATCTACAAGGATGTGATGGTGATTTTGATCCTTACACCGTAAATTGTAGCCAAGGGGCAGAAAGGGCTTTAATTGGAAATAATACTAGTCCAAATAATGATCAATCATCGATTTTGGTTTTTCCTAATCCAGCTAAAAATGAAATCAATATAGATTTAACTTCCTTTTTAGGGCAGACAACCTTGATTCAAATATATGACGCTAGAGGTGTATTAATTAAGACGCAACCAATAAATAAAGTAGGGGAGGATCCAGAAAAAATTTATTTAGATGGAATTAAAAATGGACTTTATATCGTGACCATGAAGTTTGACAGACATCGGTTAATTGCCAAATCATTTGTGGTGAATAAGTTATATTAAAAAATCCTATCTCCAAAAATTTATTTTGAAGATAGGATTTACAATTTTTTTCAAGGCTCCCCCTAAGTAAGATAAAAGATATCTAGACTTTCTATCCAAAAATTGTTTTTATTTATCTTACAAATATTCTTTTTGTCGCACTGCTACCTTCTGTAATAAATCTGAGGATATACATGCCAGGATTTAAAATTTCCAACTGATTGATATTTGAATAGGTTTGAATCAGTTTTCCACTGTTATCAAATACTTGTACGTTTTCTACCGATACATCATTGTAATTAATAGAAAAGCGTCCATCACTAGGGTTCGGAAAAATCTCTATTGCATTCTCTAAAAATGTATCATTGGTGGAAGTTATATTATTGCATTCCCCGGTTTTATTAATGGTTAAAAATAGATTTCCTCCGGAATGAATAAAACATTCGGAAGCCGTAGTTTGTAAACGGTTTTGACCAATGGCAGCATTGATGGTTCCATCATAATGCATTCCATAAACTCTTTGTTCTTCTGAAGAAGAACCAGAAAAATCATACAAAGAATCAAGCACGATCTCTTGTAATATTTCGTTTGCATCGGTAATTAGGTAGGCATAATGTTCGCCCGGAGGAATGAATAAATTATTTCTCAATTCAACGATATCATTTTGATTATCCGTTGGACAGACATCAGTAGAGGTTGCCCAGCTGGTAGTAGCAGTTAAGCTCTCTTCACATTCAAAATTAGAAATACAGGTACCTGTTTTAGTAATCGTAACGAATCCAGTATTTTCTGAATGAACAAAACAATCTGTGGCAGTTGTCTGTAAACGATCACTTCCAATCATTGGCATAAGCGTACCATCATAATGAAGGCCATGGACTCGTTGAGTAGCAGTCGAAGATCCTGAAAAATCATAACTTTCACCAGTAACTACTTCTTGTAAAATATTGTTTCCATCCGTAATTAAATAAGCATAATTACTACCTGAGGATCCTAAACTATTATTAAAAAATATAATATCATCCACTGTATCTGTCGGACAAATATCCATCTGACTACTTCCATCAGAAATACTAACGGTACTCTCCTCACAGATAGGAGTTCCTCCATTAAGATCGACCACATCACCAAAAGATCCGGAAGCCCAAAACTGTTGAAAGTTTACACAGAAGAATAAAATTCTATCAAAATCTTCTATATCTATATTAGCAGGAACATCGAAGGTTCTAGCACCATTAAAATGGCCTATGGTCGATAAATTGATAACTTCTTGCGATCCATTTTGAGATAAGGAGTTTCCTAAAAGGATTCGTACATCTGGACCCGGAGGCGTATCAAAATCCTCTGATAATCGAAGTGTTAAGCTGCCATCTGATAGTTCTTCCAAAAAGGCTTGCCCTTCAATTTGGTAAATTTGTGGCATCAACTCAGATGTTCGCTGTAAAGCAACTGTTTGTGAATAAACAGAAATAGCATAAATAAATAAACAGAAAGAAGTAAATAATTTTTTCATAATAAAAGGGTTTTTGTTTCTAATGTCAAAACTTATACCATAAGAGATTAAGAAGGGGTAAAGTTCTCCAATTGAGGAAAACTCTTACGTTATGTCTGCCAAATGCGATTATGCAATTTTAAGCACTTGCCTAGGCAACCCCTATGGTTTTATGAATTTATAAACAACTTTTTTTATTGGGTTTAGAGAGAAAGTCAGAAATCCTTGCAAATAAAAAAACTGCACCTACCCAGTCAGGATAGATGCAGTTTTGGCGAATGTATTAATTTTTTTTATTAAGCCTTATTCCCTTTTTCCACGGGAACGGTTGTTGTATTCCCTTTTTCCACAGGAATGGTCGTTGTCTTTTTCTTGATTGCTAACAAGTTTTTCTGGTAACGTCCTTGTACGATATCTGTTACCACCAGAATAAAGATCACGAAGTAGAACGTCGCTTTACTCATCGGCTCAATCGGATATCCAAAGAATTTAAGATGAGCGAGGTGGCCACCTTCGGAAACAAGCATGATCCCTACTAAAAAGAGGATGAAAAGCCCCAGTACTTCGTACATTCGATTTTTGGCGAGAAAGTCGGATACCCGGTCTGCAAGCCAGATCATGACCAGTCCACCGATGATGATGGCGGTGGCCATTACCCAAAAGACATCCGTTAACGCCATCGCACTCAAAATCGAGTCGAAGGAGAAAACCAAATTCATAATAATGATCATGGTGATGACCGAACCGAGTGATTTTTGTTTGGTGTTTTTCTCACTTTCGTGGGATTCTTCTAAGGCCATCATGTGCCAGATTTCTTTGATCGCTGTATAAATGATAAAAATTCCTCCTAATAAGACGATAATACTATGAAGATTAAAGTCACCATAGACAAACTTCTCAATATCGAGCTTAAAGACCGAATCTTGTACGGCCTCAATTAGGCTAATCAACACAAATAATAGCACGATCCGCAGAATGACCGCCAAGGCGATCCCTACCTTACGGGCATAAGCCTGTTTGTCAGGCGGCGCGTTTTTGGATTCTAAGGAGATATAAAGGAGATTATCAAAACCAAGCACTAACTGAAGCATGATAAGCATCATTAGTGTAAAGAGATTTCCGAGTAAATCAGCTGGCATAAGCTTGAAATTAGGTGAAAAAATGTGTTTGAAAAACCTGTTGGCTTGTTGGCCCTGCCTGCAAGCAGGCAGGTATTGGCTAGTTGGCTTTCTTCTAGCACGAATTATTACGATTGAAGAAAGCCAACAGGCTAACTGGCCAATCAGCCATAACCTAGATTAAGGGCCGAAAATAGGGATTTTTTGGATTATGTCCCAACCTATTTTGGTACTTATGCTGGATTCTCTTACATTTGTGGCCGAGAAGCGAAGAACCGCTTTGAAATAACTAATATTAACACCTAATCTAATATGAATTTACACGAATATCAGGCAAAAGAATTGCTAAAGAAGTATGGCGTTGTCATTCCTGCAGGGATTGTGGCCACGAATGTGGACGAAGCAGTTGCTGCTTATCACCAATTACACAAAGATACAGGCACAGAATACGCGGTGGTAAAAGCGCAGATTCACGCTGGTGGACGTGGTAAAGGCGGTGGCGTGAAAGTAGCCAAAAATGTGGATGAAGTACGTCAGTTTTCTGAAGATATTATCGGTATGATGCTAAAAACACCTCAGACACCGGGTGGATTAGATGGAGAAGGTAAATTGGTGCGTAAAGTACTGATCACCGAAGATAGTTATGTACCGAGTTTCGATGAGTGTAGCGAGATGTACGTTTCCATTTTAATGGATCGGGAGAAGAAATGTAATGTTATCATCTACTCTACAGAGGGTGGAATGGATATTGAAAAGGTAGCGGAAGAAACACCGCATTTATTACACAAAGAATATATCGATCCTACTTTGGGTCTGCAAACTTTTCAATTGAATAAGATTGCTTTTAATCTAGGCTTATCGGGCGCTGCACTAAAAGAGATGCGTAAATTTATTTACAACCTTTATCAAGCATTCGTTGGTAGTGATTCTAGCTTATTTGAAATTAACCCAGTGATTGTTACCGGTACGGATAAAGTAATTGCGGTGGATAGTAAAGTGTCTTTGGATGAAAATGCTTTATTCAGACATCCTGAATTAGCAGAATTGCGCGACACAGATGAAGAAGATCCGGTAGAGGTCGAAGCAAAGAGTTTTGGTTTGAACTATGTAAACCTAGACGGAAACGTGGGTTGTATGGTAAACGGGGCAGGACTAGCTATGGCGACGATGGATATTATCAAACTATCCGGCGGTGAGCCAGCGAACTTCCTTGACGTTGGAGGTACAGCGGATGCGGATCGAGTAG
>CAZYAC010000138.1:0-4583 GCA_964645475.1 uncultured Saprospiraceae bacterium
TCTATTGTGGTACTTGGGACCATTCAAGATGCTGGCTATCCACAAATTGGATGTACTAAAGATTGTTGTATAAACGCTTTTGACAACCCTAAAGTTGATAAGAAGGTGGTTTCGTTGGGATTAATTGATACTAAAAATGATAAAACGTATTTGTTTGATGCTACTCCAGATATTGGTTCTCAAATGAAAACACTAACCAAATTAGAAACGATAAATGAAAAAGAACTAGTAGATGGAATTTTTATCACCCACGCACATATTGGTCATTATACGGGGTTAATGTTTTTAGGAAAGGAAGCTATAAATTCAAATAAAGTACCTTTATTTGTTATGCCAAAAATGAAGGAGTTTCTGACTAATAATGGACCTTGGAGTCAGTTAGTCGAAAATCAAAATGTAGCTATTAATTCATTGAAAGATGAAAAGACTGTCCAGTTATCTGAAGATATTGAAGTAACCCCTTTTTTAGTTCCGCACCGAGATGAATTTTCCGAAACGGTTGGTTATAAAATAAAAGGACCGAACAAAAGCGCCCTTTTTATTCCGGATATTGATAAATGGGAAAAATGGGAGAAAAGCATTGTAGAAGAAATAAAACAGGTTGATTATGCTTTTGTAGATGCTACATTTTATAGTGGAATAGAAATGAATAACAGGGATATTTCTGAAATACCTCATCCATTTGTTGTAGAAAGTTTTCAAAAGTTTGAAAACCTGAATAAGGAAGAAAAAAACAAAATTATTTTCATTCATTTTAATCATACCAATCCAATCATTCATTCCAAAAGCAAAGAAACCCAGTTAGTGATTGAACAAGGCTATAGAATCGCTAGAAAAAATGATATTTACGAATTATAATTGTTTTATTATTTAAAATTTTCATAGGCCATACTAGCGGGTGCCCTATCTGAGTTATAGCAGTATCTTTGTATTAGTTTAACTTACGAAAACAACTTAATGAAATACCCAATCATAGCAGTAGTCCTCTCCATCTTATTTTTTACTCATTTCAAAGTACTCGCTCAGGATCCTACCTTCACCCAATGGGAGCATATGCCCTTACATTTTAATCCAGCTTTAACTGGAGACTTTGAAGGGGAATTTAGGTTTGGTTTAAAGTACAGAGATCAATGGCGATCTATTTTACAAGAAGATGCCTTTAAAACTGGTGTTGCATCAGCGGAATACAAATTAGCAAAAGGTGATAAAAGAAAAATTAGCCTTGGATTTTATACCCTTTTAGATAAAGCAGGTGAAAGTGATTTTACAACGAATAGCTACCAGATTTCTAGTTCTATTATTCAAAATATTGGTAACCCTGAAGATGCACATCATTCCATCGCTGTAGGAGTCCAGCTTGGAATGGTAGCACAAAAAGTAGATGTGACTCAATTAGGGTTTGGACCAGATGGTATGCTATTTGAGGACAATTTTGAATCTAAAAAAAAATACCCAGATTTATCTATTGGCTTGCTTTGGAATTACCATTCTAAAACCCATTTTTCTTCTCAATTTGGAGCAGCATTGAATCATATAAACAGACCCAATACTTCTTTCTCTGGAAATAGTGTTAGTAGACTTTCTGCTCGATTCAATCTACATGGACATATAGAAATTCCTGTGGCAAACCAAATTTCAATGGTTCCTTCTTTTCTTTTTTTAAGACAAGGCCCTTCCGAACAATTATTATTCGGATTATCTAACAAATGGTATCTAAATCAAACAAATGGTAATTTCGTGCAATTTGGTTTTTTTGGAAAGTTAACCAAGAATTTTAATGGCAGATCCATTAATGCTTATGCTGGCTCTGCTATCATTGAGATAAATTCTATTCTAGTTGGCTTCTCCTACGACCGGTTTCCAAATGTTCTTACCGGGAGTAGTGCTTATGAGTTTTCTCTGGGATATACGATTGGTAGAAATAATTCTGTTAAGGAAAACTTATAGTCGGCTTAATTGTTCTTTGATTACTATTATTCAATTAATTTTAGGGCTATAATAGATAACTAAATAAAGCACTTTTGATGAAAACGATTAAACTAAAACTCCTTCTTTTAATTATTATTGTTTTTCAATTGAGTTGTAATTTGACAAATTCCTACACAATATTTGATCTGGCCCCAGACCCTAATTTTAATCAAGGACTTTTTCATAAGTATAGTGGGGAATCCTCGGTAAATTCAAATAGTAACTTTGGTGTCGTCAATCGAAAGATTGAATTTGAATATAGAATTATTGAAGTCGACTCCATCGTGGACGTGAATATTATGTTGACAACAGGGTTTAATGAAGGAGAACTGTTAGAAGGAATAGAATTGTTTTTTGAAAATGGTGTAATCTTATCATTAAAAACTTCAAAAGTAATATCAAGGGAATATTCTGAAAACTATAGTTATAGCACTTCAACACCTGTTACCAAACATAAAACAATCACAGATCCAGGAGGAGTAGATATCGTAGTTCAAGAGGATGGAACGCATAAACATGTTCATAGACCAGGATCTACCAAAACGGTAAATGTTACTGAAAATGAAACCAATAATCATTCAGAATCCAAATCACAAATATTCAACCAAATAAAGTTTAAATTTCAAAAAGCCGATTTGGAAATATTAAGGAGTATCCCATTTTATCAATATAAATTGAATTTTCAAAATGGTCATATTTTTATCATCCCTAATCGAAGTCAAAGAATACAATTAGAAAATTATCTTTAACTAGTTGGAATACCTTATTTTTATGGAAAAATCAAGATGAAATTACATCCGTTTGTTATTGTTTTTGCTTTCCTATGGCTTTCAATTGTAGGATCCTTAGGGTTTACTTCCATCTTCTCAATTTGGGATAAAGAAACTTTTGAACCAATGAGTTTAATACCGCTTGGAATGATTATTTTTTTTTATGCTATAGCAACAGGCGGATTTAAATATGAAAGTATTTAATCGATGGCTTGTTAATTTTATAAAAATCTTATGAATAACTGTAGCTTTGTTAACTAAGTCCCCTAAAAATCAAATTATCTTAACCCGAATGACTCCACAGCAAACTAAAAACGCCGTCATCACTGGCTATCGTAAACTTATCAACGAAAGGTACCAATACAAGGAACTCCTCAAAGAACCCGACCTCCCTGACACCTTCGATGAAGAACGAACGTCCCTATTTAAAAACTACACATTGACTTATCTTTACCCGACGGTAGAAAAACGCAAAGAACTGGACGAAGTCTTTTTACAGCTTGACAACTACGTTCGTGATCCCAAAAAATTGATGAAGATGGTTTCCATGTCTAGTCGGTTACTTTTTAAATACGGTCGACATTTGCCAGGTATGCTTAGAGCAGGTTTGAAAGCTTTACGATCTTTTCGTAAAGCCAATCATTTTGAAGAGCAATTAACGAGAGAAGCTATTCGACTAAAAATACCAGCGCCCTTTAATTTTAAGGAAATAAAAATATTGATGAACGCACTTTCTCAAGAAGAGATTAGCGATTTTATTAATAGTACCGAATCACTTTTCTCCATCTTGCATGATCGGAAATTGGTAACTCGAATCATTGCCGTCATTCGTTATTTAACGGAGCAAATGGAAAAGGCACCTGAGATTTTTTCCGTCACAGAAAGAGCAGCCTTACAACTCGGATTAGAATTAATTCAAAAAGGGAACGTTCTTTTCGACCTACTTACCGAAAAAGAACAAAAACAAATCTTTACCTTTATTACGGCAAGGGAGCGGCGATTTTTGGAAAATTTATAAATGTACTACAAGTTTTGAATGATTATGACCCTTCAAATTTTTATGTTTCTTTTAATATTCCAAATATCTCCTCTAACTTTTTCATCCGATAAGTCGGCTTAAATCCCTTTGGCAGCTCAATCCCTCGTTTATTAAACCATAGCGTATCCACTCCGTAATTCATTCCACCTTTGATATCGGAAGATAAACCATCACCAACAATCAACACTTTTGATTTATCCGCTTGCTTAATTTTTTCAAAAGTATAATCAAAGAAAGCTTGATGCGGTTTGGAAACACCTATTTCATCAGAAACAATAATTTCTGAAAAATAATGCGTCAAACCTGTATGCTGAAAATGTGCTCGCTGTACTTGTTTTAATCCATTGGTGATGACCACTAATTCATAATCCATGGCTTTCAATTGGTCTAGCATTTCCACCGCCCCTTCAATCAATGTTTTACTTTTCGACAAACCCTCGAGATATTGATCGCCAATCGCTATGGGATCTTTATCTGACTCCAATCGTTTCAGAAAACGACTAAATCGGGTAAATTGAATGTCCTCTTGTGGTAACTTTCCCTTTTCAAAATCCGCCCAACATTTTTTATTAATATGATGATAAAGATTAAAAATAGTCCGATCCATTTCAACACCCAAAGTTTTACATACAGCACGTAAAGAACTAGCCTCCGCAACATCAAAATCAAACAGCGTATTATCCGCATCAAAAAGTAGGGTAGTGTATTTCATTTTTTAAAACAAAAGTAACAACAAATTCTGATTAAGGTTACCCTGTTAAAAATCATATATTCCCACGAATAACAAAAAAAATAATAAGCCTTAT
>CAZYAC010000138.1:4683-11950 GCA_964645475.1 uncultured Saprospiraceae bacterium
TTTACAATCTGCCATTTCAATTAGTCAATCCTCAAGCAGACGCTGTGATTGCGATAGCGGCATGGATGGTGGCCTGGTGGGTGACAGAAACTGTTTCGATATCCATCACTGCTTTAATCCCGTTGACCTTCTTTCCGCTGTTACAAATTACAGATATAAAAACCGTTGCCGCTAGTTATGGTAGTCCAATAGTCTTTCTATTTTTCGGAGGATTCGTGATGGCTTTAGCACTTGAAAAAGTAAACCTGCATCAAAGAATTGCCTTAAACATTATACGATTTACTGGGACGAGTGCCAATCGAGTAATTCTTGGATTTATGTTAGCTACCGCTTTTCTCAGTATGTGGATTAGCAACACAGCTACGACCGTAGTGATGTTACCAATCGGACTTTCTGTTATCAAACTACTTATTGATGATGCAGATGGTTTTACAAAAAAGGATCAGAATTTTGCCTTGAGTTTGATGCTAGGGATTGCTTATGCTGCCAATGTTGGTGGGATTGCAACTATTATCGGTACACCACCAAATACGGTAATGGTTGGGTTTGTAGAAAATGAATATGATATTCAAATTTCCTTTTTAAATTGGATGTTAATGGGGGTTCCCTTTAGTGCGATTATGCTGGGATTCATTTATATAGTTTTAGTGAAATTGGTATATCCAAATGGTCTAGGAAAGATCGCCCGAGCTGAAAAATTAATAGACGCAGAAATTGAAAAACTGGGCCCATTGCAAACGATTGAACGGAGAGTATTGATCATTTTTGTGGTTACCATGTTCTTGTGGAATTCTAGAATTTTTATTAACGGCTGGTTGCCTAATATTTCTTTATCTGATACAGGAATTAGTCTAATGGCTGCCTTTGCCTTATTTGCGCTTCCCTTTAATTTCAAGACTGGAAAATATATTTTAGATTGGCAAGACACCGTCAAACTTCCTTGGGGGATTTTATTGTTATTCGGCGGAGGACTTGCTTTGGCCAGCGCACTTTCAGAGGCTGGGGTGATAAAATTTATTGGAGCTTTGGTTGAAAGTAATAATACACTTTCTATTTCTTTAGTTGTTTTGTTGCTGATTAGTATTATGCTTTTTGTGACCGAGTTGGTAAGCAACGTGGCCTTAGTAGCCGTTTTTGCACCGGTTGTTGCTGGGATAGCCATTGGTCTTGATCAGGAATTATTACTAATACTCATTCCGATTACGATGGCTTCAAGTTGTGCTTTTATGTTACCGATGGCAACCCCTCCAAATGCCATTGTTTTTGCCAGTGGTCATATCAAGGTGAATCAAATGGTAAAGGCTGGTTTTATTTTAAATATCATATCGGTCTTGTTCTTGTGGGCGTTTGCGGAATTTGTGGTGCCGATTTGTTTTTGAGGGATTTTTAGTTAGAGGTTATCCCTGCCGAAATTATCCAAAAATACAAATTCGGTTTATTTTCGTCCGATTCTTTTGTGGATTTATTATTCAACCGATTTAATTTTACGGTTTAACTCTGACTTTGGCTCATCATTGCCACCTTCATAATGCTCACCATCGACAAAGCATCCGTTATCCGCCCATCCATCACCATGGCTACCGCCTCAGAAAATGGCACTCGAATGACTTTTAGATCCTCCGTTTCTTCTGGTTCTGCATTGCCAAAACTAAGATCTCGTGCGACATAAGCGACACCGTATTCATCCGTCACTGAATTCGAGGTATGAAGTTCTAAAATTTGGGTCCAAGATTTTGCAGTAATGCCGGTCTCTTCTAGTAATTCTCTTTTAGCAGATTCAAGCGGGTTGGTACCAATTGGTCCGCCGCCTTCTGGAATTTCCCAATGATAATCGTTTAAGGTGTACCGGTATTGACCAACCAACCAAGTATGATTTTCTTCATCCAATGGAACAATTCCGATAGCCGTATTTTTGAAATGGACTTTGCCATAAATACCAGGAGTGTTCGATGGCGTTAAGACTTCTTCGTGGGTAACTTTAATCCAAGGATTGTCATAGACTTCTTGCACAGAAAGGGTAGTCCAAGGATTTTTTTCCGTTTTATTATTCATTAGTTAAATTTAGAAAGGAGCATTGTTTACTAATGAGGCTAAGAAATGTTCGAATATTTCTGGTTTCAAAATTATGGTAAATAGAAATCCAAAAACTGCACCCCCGAAATGAGCCACATGATCAATTCGATCTGTCCCATTTTTAGCTGCCCAACTAGAGTAGACTAAATACAATACGCCACCAATAATAGCAGGACAAGGAATAATGAAAAATAAATACAACATCTCCCAAGGATAAAAAAGAATGAAAACAAAGACTAACCCAGAAACTCCACCTGAAGCACCGACACTGGAAAAATGTGGATTGTCTTTATGGAGTAAAAAGGTAGGAATATTCGCAAAAATAATAGTCAATAAATAAAGCAACAAAAAGAAAATTCTCCCCTTAACTTCACCAAATTCTGCTAAAAATCTATATTCTGTGAATTCGCCAAACATAAAAAGCACGAACATATTGATCAGCAAATGTCCCATGCTTCCATGTAAAAATCCGGAGGTTAATAATCGGTAATATTGTTTTGATCTTTTTTCCTGATAGGGAGAATGCAAGAGATTGGCAAACCGGCCGCGATCTTGAAAACAATTATAGGAAATCAAACTTGTCAAAATGACGATGATTAATGTTAAACTCATGATTTAAGAATTATGGTAAGGTTCGTTATTTAAAATGGTCATGGCTCGATAGATTTGTTCTACTAACAATAGTCGAATCATTTGGTGCGAAAAAGTCATAGTAGACAACGCTAGTTTTTCATTTGCCCGTTGGTAAACAGATTCGTCAAACCCATATGCTCCTCCTACCTGAAATACAATTTTGCCGGTTCCACGGTTCATTTTTTGCTGAAACCAATCGGCAAATTTTTGCGAACTATAATGTTTTCCTCGTTCGTCTAAAATCACTAAATGGTCTGCTGGCTTTAAACGATTTAAAATTAATTTGGCTTCCTTTTTTTTAATTTCAGAAATTGCCAGATTTTTAGCATTTTTGAGGTCAGGTAAGATCGTGGTAGTCAGTTTGAGATAATGTCCTAGACGCTTATCATAGAGATTGATTCCCGTTTTCAAATAATCCGCTTTAGTCTTGCCAATATAGCAACAATCAATCCTCATAGGTAAGATTTTATTTTGTCCTAGTATAGAACACTTTATCAGCAATAATACGAAATTGTCTGCTAGTACAAAATCTAAGTGACCATATAATAATACCAATTTATGAAAAAACTATTTTTGATTCGTCATGGCAAATCTAGCTGGGCAAACCCAGATTTACAAGATTTTGATCGGCCGCTCAATAAACGAGGTAGCCGAGACGTTCCTTTTATGGCCAAAATGCTGGTGGGAAAAGGAGTTAAAGCAGACCAGGTGGTTACCAGTCCAGCCAACCGAGCCATCACCACTGCTAGGCAATTTGCGGCAGAACAAGGCATAAATCATGAAGATTTAGTGATTAAACATGAGATTTATGAAGCCTATCCTGAGCAGCTCTTGGCCTTGGTACGCCAGTTCTCGGATGAGATCAATACAGTGTTTATGTTTGGTCATAATCCAGGATTTACCTATCTCGCCAATATGTTTGATGGTGATTATATTGTAAATATTCCAACTTGTGGTATCGTTGAGATCAACTCGGATATCAATAAATGGCAAGAATTAAGCGGGGATAATGGAAGAATTGCCAATTTTTACTTTCCAAAACAGTATTTCTCTTGAAGCGAATCCTTTTTATTTTCTCGTTTTCTTTCCTGTTTTTTTCCTGTGGTGAAGAAGAACACCAGTTTACGATGCCCGAAGAAGACTTAATAAAACTCCTTTATGATATCCAGGTGGCAGAAGTCGCCATTCAAACCGTGAACAGTAAACAAAAAGACAGCGTAATAGCCATCTATTACGATCAAATTTTTGAATTACATGGAATTGACCAAAAAATTCTATTGGAAAACATCGAAACCCTCAAAAAGAGCCCATTCAAGTCTAATAAAATCTATAAAAAGGTAATGAAATATCACAAAGAGAAAGATAAAAAAGAAAAAAAGTGAAATCTTCCAGGGCGAAAGATTTCACTAAGACTTATGAGAGAATAATTAAAAGGCTATGACAAATGTAATCAGATTTTTACAGTTTGTCACCGATTTTTCACCTTTTTAACACTTTTTCTTATAAAAACACGATTTTTATACTGTTTCTACATTGATAGAATTTTATCTGAAAAAATTAATTTGAGATTTCTGTTTTGTTGAGAATCCAATTTAATAGTAAATTAATACTCACTTAACAGTGTAGCCCAGCAAATTCGTAACTTTGCAGCAAGAATCGTGGACATTTCACGCTTTGCTAACTTAAATCGTCAATTAATGGACAACCAACATAAGATTCTCGTAGCAGACGATGACGAAGATATATTGGAATTTATTCGGTATAACCTAGAAAAAGAAAATTATAAGGTGGTGACGGCCTCCGATGGAAAAGAAGCCATCGAAAAGGCAGAGCTTGAAGAGCCTGATATGATTATTCTTGATATCATGATGCCTGAAATGGATGGGGTGGAAGTCTGTCGATACTTGCGGAGTCAATCTAAATTCAGTAATACGATAATTGCTTTTCTCACCGCTCGTAGCGAAGATTTTACACAAATAGCAGCGCTTGATGTAGGTGGAGATGATTTTATTAAAAAACCAATACGTCCCGGTGTTTTGGTTAGTCGGATTAAAGCCTTATTGCGAAGGTCAAGCCGCCTAGCTGAAGAACAATCTGAATATATTATTCAGGCTGGAGATTTATTGGTGGATCGCGAGAAAATTCTTGTTCAGAAAAATGGTCGAACTATCGATCTTGCAAAAAAAGAATTTGAATTAATTTCTTTGCTCTTAGCAAAACCTGGGAAAGTATATACCCGTGAAGAGATTTTTAAAAAGATATGGGGAGCAGATGTAATTGTAGGTAATCGTACGATTGATGTTCATATCCGAAAACTGAGAGAAAAATTAGGAGATGAATGTATAAAAACAGTTAAAGGGGTCGGATACAAGGTAGAAATCCATTAATAGAAGTTGTTTAATAATTCCAAAAGCAACCGATTTTCCGGTTATGAAAAAATATATCACTCCCAAACAGTTGGCGTTTATATCAGCTGCAGCTATCGCAGCTATTGTGCTCTTTGTGCATTTACTTTTTGCGGGGTTTTCAAATTTTTCCATTCGTACTTCCTTTGCCGCAGGCATTGCAGTCTGTGTTTTTATTCCTACCTATTTTATTGTTTTTTTTCTCCTAAAACAATACATATATCAAAAAATAAAACTGATTTACAAAAGTATCCATCGTGAAAAAACCAATACTTCTTCAAAGATGGAAAACATGGATTTCAGTCAAGATATTATCGAAGAGACAGAAAAAGAGGTGAATGAATGGGCAACACAACAACAAAAAGAAATTGATAACCTTAAATCCTTAGAGGAATACCGAAGAAATTTTCTGGGAGATATTTCACATGAATTAAAAACACCTCTTTTCAATATTCAAGGTTATATTCATACCTTATTGGATGGAGCTTTATATGATGAAAATATCAACAAAGAATATTTGAAACGAGCAGCTACAAATACGGAAAGACTTCATCTGATTGTCGAAGACTTGGAAGTTATTTCCCGACTTGAATCTGGTGAAAATCCGCTTGAATTAGAAACCTTTAATCTTTTGAAATTAACAGATGAAATTATCGAGGAGATGGAAATGGTTGCT
This sequence comes from uncultured Saprospiraceae bacterium, assembly GCA_964645475.1. Classification (GTDB taxonomy): domain Bacteria; phylum Bacteroidota; class Bacteroidia; order Chitinophagales; family Saprospiraceae; genus JALZUU01. Next base: position 10,471 of record CAZYAC010000138.1, read on the forward strand.
AAAAAGAAGAAAATTTCGATTGTTTATCGAGAACGAACGCCACAGCCGTACCGAGTAAACGCAGACCGAGAAAGTGTCCGTCAAATTTTTACAAACCTGATCGTAAATTCTATTAAGTATGGTAAAAAATCAGGAATAACTAGTATCGCCTTTTTTGATATGGACGAATATATTTTAGTAGAAATAGCAGATGATGGAATTGGTATAGAAAAGAAACATTTGCCACATATTTTTGACCGTTTCTATCGAGTGGAGAAAAGCCGTAATCGTTCTAAAGGTGGATCTGGCCTAGGATTGTCAATTGTTAAACATATTGTAGAAGCTCATGGGAATACCATTAACGTAAGATCTGACTCTGGAATGGGAACTACCTTTGGGTTTACCTTAAAAAAACCTTAGAATTTGTCCAAGTTTTCATGATGGAGCAAAATTATGAAAAGGATTCAAGCTAAACTGAGGAAAACGAGTGAACCTCATGCGGGTCAATAAAGTATAAAATATACCAATTGAAGTTTTGACAAGCGCTAATTTAACTATTCTTAACCTACATTGCTTAGAATTGGGTAGATTTGCGCTCAATACCAAATGGGATTAATTAGTATACCAATGACAATTATTTACCTGAGAAATACCTGAACATTTAGATTCTATAGCAATGACCGATAATTTATCATTAGAAAAGAAAAAAAAATCCAATATCTTCCTTGATCCTTTTGGAAATATTTTATTTTTTAAGCGAGCTTTAACGGGATGGCTGGGTATTGCCACTTACCGATATCTCAACATTATTAATAAGACCGAAGTAATTGGAGCTGATTTTTTGATGGATCTGCCTGATAAAAATGTACTTTTTGTAGCGAATCACCAAACCTATTATGTCGATGTGATTGCCCTTTATCATGTTTTTGGTAGCGTAAAATGGAAATTTAAAAATATCAATAATCCGCTTTATTTATTGCTTCCTAGAGTAAAAGCTTATTATATCGCGGCAGAAGAAACCATGAAGGAAAATGGTTGGCTCGCGCGATTGTTTTCGTATGCTGGAGCAGTTACAGTAAAAAGATCTTGGAGAAGTAAAGGAAAAGATGTGATTCGTAGTTCAGACGTTAAAGCGCCTGCCAAGATTAAAACGGCTCTGGAATATGGCTGGGTCGTTAATTTTCCTCAAGGCACCACCCAATTAGGAGCACCGGTTCGCAAAGGCTCTGCCAGTTTGATCAAAAAATATCGACCCATTGTGGTTCCAGTAAAGCTTACTGGCTTTGATGAGGCTTTCGCCAAAAAAGGGGTCAAGGTAAAAAATCCAGGGACTCAATTGACCGTTCAATTTGGTGAACCTATCCAATTCGGAACAGATACCCAGGTAGCAGAAATCCAAACTTACTTAGAAAAGGTGATCATCGGAAAGTTTTAATAAATTACTTTCTTAAGGATCAATAAAAGAATAACTTATAACATTTGACTGCTTCTTTTGCGCCTA
>CAZYAC010000139.1:0-11944 GCA_964645475.1 uncultured Saprospiraceae bacterium
GGAAATTATTGTTTTACCATTACTAAATATCAATAGCTACCTATTAATTCTTAATTACACGCTTGGATATTTTATCTTGACCATTATTGATCGTAACAAAATAAACACCGTTAGCTAAGGTACTCATATCGAAGGTAGCTGTATTTACACCAGCGATAGCTCCAACAGGGCGAACCGTAATAATCTTACCTAGCATATCCGTCAAACGAATTTCAACTTCTTGATCTTGAACAGTTTCGAAATCGATATTCAACACCTTAGATGTTGGTACCGGATAAACTTTTACGATATCAAAGCGATCGATTTTTCGTTCTAAGTAAACGATATCTGAAATATCTTCATGTCCATCAAAGTCAATGGAGCGTAAGCGATAATAAGATTTAGCCAATGGTTTGGTATCCTCTAATTCATAGCTAACTAACTCAGTAGAAAATCCTTTAGCTTCTGAACGACCAACTTCTTCCCAGCGGCTTCGACCATCATTAGAACGTTCGATCACGTGCCATTCAGTATTTTCCTCTGAAGCGGTTGACCATTCTAGCATGTTTGAAGATGCCATTGTTTTTCCAGTAAAGTAAGCAAGTTCTACGGGTAAAGGAGCAAGTACACATTCTATGTCCACGGAAAACCCACCTTCAGGGGCACTAGTATCAGAAGTAAGAATCAAAGTGATACACTCATCGGCTGCAGTACCTGTAAATACTCCTCCACTTGGTAAGGCAGAAACGTCATCACCACAGAATCCTCCATTATTTCCACCACCTCCTGGTACGGGAGTCGTTCCGATAATGATTTGTAGATCATCCCAACAAGTGGAATTATCTGGTGCATTATTTTCTACTTCAAATTCTGTAAAAGTAATTGTGAGTATTTCACCTGGGTCTGGACAAATAACGGTTGTTTCAGAAGCACCATTAGGGTAGTCAGCACATGAACCTGAATCAGTTGCCATTCCACCACAAGCTGGTACAGGAGGAGGTCCAGGTGCAGCATCGAAAAATACTGGGCCTGTAGTCGGTGATGTATCTGCTCCACACATTTCTTGTACAAATACATCATAAGCCGTACATTCCACTAGTCCACTAACCGTTTGAGGGTTTGTAGCATTTGCTGTCATAATACATGTTCCTCCAGGCATTGTTGGAGTATCTCCATCAGGACATACCCATACTGTTGCACTGGTAACGGTAGCACCACCGGCAGTCCAACTTACATCAACGCTAGTGGGCGTGATATTTGCCGTAGTTACAGCTGTAGGTGCTTGACAGGCAGCAGGAGTAGAAATACAAAAAGTAACATCACCAATATTGTCATTTCCCCAATCAAATAAACGTAAATAGTAGGTATCTCCCGGAGTTAATCCTGTAAACTCATCAGAAGCCCCAGTACCACAAGCTTCTTCTGTTAATGCTCCACAAGCACCAGAATATAACGCATAGTAAGTAGTAGAAAAGACAGATGCAGTTCTATCATAATTAATTTGTGTTTCTCCAGGCGGTACTGTTATTGAATACCAAATATCTCCTCCAGCGTAATTAGCACCTGCACAACTAGGAGAAGGCTCTCCTGAGTCTGTAGCGGATTCATTAGTACCAGTAACACAAGTTCCTGGTTCAACGGTAGGCATAATTACTTCAGCTGAACCACATAAATCGTTAGCAGGTGGTGGTGGTACACAACTACCATCATCACAAGTCGCTAAAGGATCAAAATTAGGAGCGGTAGGGTCAGTACATCCAAGTGCTACTGGGTCACAAGACGCTGGTGTTCCAAGGTCTACGGTAGCATTAAACGGTGCTCCACCAGATGCCCAAGTGCTACCATCTGAATCAAAAGTAATATTCCAACTTATTTCCGTTGGAAAACCACCTTCCGTTACATCTATAACATAACACATATCATTCGCAAGCGAAATAGACTCTGTACCGGTACTACCATCTGCTAGGGTAAATGGCCCTACTATAACAGGCGGGCAAACTGTATTATCTGAGATTGTAATTTCTGCACCATTCCAACCATCACCAAAAGAGTCCTCTAAGGTTATGGTAAGATCTACTTGCGCATTTAGTAAGCTAAAAAATAGCATCCCCAAAATGAGTAGTAAAGATTTTGTTAATGTAAAATTCTTCATATTGTAAATTTTTCGGTTAAAAAGTAAGTTTTAAAAAAAATAGTATCTATAAGTTATTATATCAAGTACAAAATGGTAACTGGCTCAACTAGGTTGAATTTAAAAAAATCAAGCCTCCCGAGATGGGAAGAATGACTTAAAAACCAGACTTTTATTGACTAAGCTAAACGAGTAGAAAGTGTGCAGTCTCGAGTTTTTTATTGTGGGTTTAGATTAGTTCTTGTTTATTGTTTATTCTATGAAATATTCGATACTGAGGTAAGACATCTCCTTATGTTAGCGAACTAACTTGATGAACTTACCACATATATGGGCATTAACATTGGGCTAAGCCCTAGTCTTATTTCACTTGGTTTAAAAATTTTCTGGACTGGATAGAAAGGGTGAAGTAGTATCCAGGTTTATTTGACACTTAAAAAAGACAAGGATAAGTTGATAAATAGTTATATAGGTATCATCTCAAAAAATAATTTTCACTTAAAACTATCTGGAAAAAAGGGAAGTTTTAAAATGAATCGTATTTAGCCTCTTTTATGGTTTATTAAAATTTCTTAAGTGTAAGTTAAGTAATTATTAAAAAAAGGTAAACTTATTCTTGAAAAATAATAAAATAAAAATCTATTTTTTTCTCTATTCCCAAAAAAAAGATTGAATAGTAGGCTACAAAACAGAGCTTTAATATGGTAAAACTAGGCAAATACCATATAAAATGGGATATTTTAATCTGATTTGTTTTAAATCAATATATATCGAAAATTATCTCTATATATAGATACCATGTCACTAAAAAGCCTCAAAACTCTGTTAATTTCTCTAAGAAGAGCCGGGAGAGATCGTCTTATAATCTTCTAACTTAAAAATCCAATTAAAATTAAAATAGCCGCTCTAATTTCTTAGAGCAGCTATTTTAATAATGAAGCTTCTTTCCATCTAACTCGCTACTACCGGTCCAGCGCCAATAATTGCATCTGATGCTTTATCGCTATACTTCTTAAAGTTTTCTTCGAAGCGACGAGCCAAGTCATTAGCTACTTGGTCATACTCTTGTTCATTACGCCAGGTATCTCTTGGATTGAGCACCGCGTTTGGTACATCCGGACAAGATTTAGGCATATCCAACTGGAAAATAGGATGACGATGATAATCTACTTTACTCAGCACTCCTGTTAAGGCTGCTTTAATCATCGCTCGGGTATAGGACAATTCAATTCTGTTCCCCTCACCATACTTACCACCAGTCCAGCCTGTGTTGACCAACCATACATTAATCTCACCGTCACCGCGACGGCTGCCTTTTTCGATTTTGTCGCCTAGCATCTCCGCATACTCTGCTGGATGTAAGGGTAAAAAAGGAGCGCCAAAACAAGCCGAAAAAGTTACTTGAGGTTCGTTGATACCTTCTTCCGTACCTGCAATCTTAGCGGTATATCCACTAATAAAATGGTACATCGCCTGATCTGGCGTCAACTTACTGATCGGAGGCAAAACACCGAATGCATCACAGGTCAAGAAGAAAATATTTTCTGGTAAGTCTCCTCGTGATTTGAACATGATATTATCAATGTGGTAAATCGGGTAACTTACTCGTGTATTCTGGGTAATGGTGGTATCGGCATAATTAGCGGTACAGCCATCTTCTTCAAATCCAATATTTTCTAATAAGGCACCAAATTTAATAGCTGCATAAATTTGTGGTTCCTTAGTTGGAGACAAATCAATCGTCTTAGCATAACAACCTCCTTCAAAATTAAAGACAGATTCTTTGGACCAACCGTGTTCATCATCACCAATCAAGCGTCTTTCCGGATCGTTAGATAATGTTGTTTTTCCAGTACCTGATAGTCCGAAAAATAAAGCTGTATCTCCGTTTGCTCCTGTATTAGCCGAACAGTGCATGGATAGGACATTTCTTTCAACTGGTAAAATAAAATTCAGAACAGAAAAAATACCTTTTTTGATTTCTCCTGTATAAGCAGTTCCACCGATGATGATTTTCTTTTCTGTAAAATTGACAATAGAGAAATTATCCTGTCGAGTACCATGTTTTTTTGGATCAGCAGTTACGCCAGGAAAAGCATATACCTCCCAGTCTGGGGTAAAGATAGTTCGTTCTTTTTCCGTCAAACGGAGAAACATGTTATATACAAACATATTTTGCCAAGGATATTCGCTATAAACCCGAACATTGAGTCGATATTTTGGATTAGCACAAGCGTAAGCATCTCGAACATACACTTCGTCTAATTTGGAAGCATAGGTTTTCATCTTATCATATAATTGATGAAAACTCTCTGAGGCGATTGGAATATTAATATCTCCCCAATCGACCCGTTGTGACGTGATATCATCTTCGACGATAAAACGGTCTTTTGGAGATCGTCCTGTAAATTTGCCTGTGTTGACAACAAGGGCTCCAGAGCTACTTAATTTGCCCTGTCCATTACGGATCGTACGTTCCACTAAAGCCGCAGGCTGTAAATTTTTAAGTTCTTTTTTAAACATAATTTTTAAAGTTATAATTTGGATAGTTCAGTAGTAAGTGTACTTTAGACAATAATATTATTTTTTTATTTCAATTGTAAAATTAAGTATTTTCAAAGCCTAAAGCGACCTTCGTTGTAAAAATTACCTAAAACCTATTATTTATTGCAGGATTATGAAATATAATATTATCTTTGTGACATCTCTTTTAAAACGAAAATTACGACTGCTACACAACATTTAATTATTTATCCCATGACCGTACATAAGCTTGCTCAACGTTGATCGTTTTACGTAAGTTTATAGTATATTTTACTGATTTTCAAGTGTTTATAACCCTATAATTAGCCGTAATCCTATAAGTGTGAAATTAAGAGAAGAAGTGACCAGTTTTATGGCCACACTGATACAAAAGAGTAAGTTTAGAAAAAGTAAAATAATACTAGGACTAGCATTTGTTGGTTTTAGTATTATTTTGCTTACGCTAAATAGCAAACAAAATACTGCTACCAAAACCCAGCTTCAAAAGCTTGCTGCATTTCCCATACCTCAACCCACTATTCAATACGGATTTGTCCTTGATACGTTTCAGGTAACCCGCGATACTATTCAAAATAATGAATTCCTCGCTGATATTCTACTGCGTCATAAGGTATCTTTTGTAGATATCGACGAATTGGCTCGTGCGACCAAAGATAGCTTTGATGTTCGTGGACTGCGTGCCGACCGACCGTATACCATACTAGCAACAGATACCAGCCAGGCTGCCCAATACTTTATATACGAGCCTAGCGTGTTCAGTTATGTAATATTCGACCTACAAAACAAAACGGCTAACAAGATTGAACGTCCCGTCACTACCAACATAAAAACTGGTGCCGGAATTATTCAATCCTCTTTGTGGAATGCCATGACTGACAATGGGATGAGTTTTGAACTAGCCGCTAGCATGGAAGATGCTTTGGCTTGGTCTATTGATTTCCATCACATCCAAAAAGATGATCGCTTTAAACTCGTCTACGAAGAAGAATCTATCGATGGGCAGCCGGTAGGTATCGGAAAAATTCTTGGAGCCTATTATAAGAATGTAGACAACGAATATTATGCGATTCGTTTTGAAAATGAAAAACATAGCGGGTTTTATGATTTAGAAGCCCGCTCGATGGAAAAAGCTTTTTTGAAAGCTCCAGTCAAATACAGCCGCATTAGTTCTCGTTATAATCTCCGCCGGTTTCATCCAGTTTTACGCCGAACGCGTCCACACTTTGGAACCGATTACGCAGCTCCAACCGGGACGCCTATTTACGCAGTCGCAGATGGTCTAGTGACCAAACGGAGTCGAACCCGAGGCAATGGAAATTATGTTAAGATCAAACACGACGATGTCTATCAAACTCAATACCTACACATGTCACGTTTCGCTTCGGGTGTCAATGTAGGCACGCATGTCAAACAAGGTCAAACGATTGGTTACGTAGGACAAACTGGTCTTGCGAATGGTCCACATGTTTGTTTCCGGTTTTGGAAAAATGGCAAGCAAGTTAATCATCTGAGAGAAAATCTCCCTCCCCCCGACCCTATGCCGGATGCCGATATTCCTCGTTTCAATATTGTCAAAGCAGAAATTAAAGGACAGTTGGATAAGGTTGCTTTTAAAAATTTTCCAGTTCAAAAGGCCAATCAGTCAATCGAAGGATCGGATAAATCAAAAGAGCAGTTGGGGAGTTTGTAAATTAGTCAGTTGGCCTGTTGGCTTCCTTTAATCGTAGAATTGCGTTTAAGAGTCGGAATTTTCTAGGCTGAGAGAATCCATAATTCTGATCAGCTATTAGACTTTATTCTATCGTCCAATTAGATTCTTTTTTATATAGTTGTCTACAAAATGTTCTTTGTAGGTCCTGCCGAGCGGAATTTCTTCTCCGGCTAATTGGATTAAATCTGTTTCCACAGCATCGATAAAATTAATATTAATTAGATGGGATTTACTGACGCGCACGAAAGTCTCGGGTGGTAGTTGTTTGGTAATGGTACCCAGATTCATGGCCGTCATCATTTTTTTTTGGTCCTTCGTAAAGATCATTACATAATCTTTCATTCCTTTGATATACAAAATATCTTTGTAGAATAGACGGACAAATTTTCGTTCTGATTTGATGTAAATAAAATCTGATTCGATGGCTTCCACTGCTGCGGGAGCACTATTCTTTAAATTAAAAATTTCTTGCGCTTTATTGACAGCTTTGATGAATCGCTCTAATCGAATGGGCTTAATGAGATAGTCCACCACATCCAATTCAAAACCTTCTACAGCATATTCTGGATAAGCCGTAGTCATGATGATCATCGGATGTTTTTTTAGGGTTCTAATAAAATCCATTCCATTGATGCCAGACATCTCGATATCGAGAAAGATCAAATCCACCTGATTTTTTGCGATCAGGTCGTTTGCCGTCAAGGCATTGGCAAATTGCCCAACAAGTGTTAAGTTTGGCAACTGTCTAACGTAAAGTTCGAGTCCTTCACGAGCCAATGGTTCGTCGTCGATGATGATCGCATTCATATATTATTCAGTTCTAAAACCAATCGTACTTCGAAGATTTCTCCTGTATCCGAGATGGTTAGTTGATGACGATTAGGATATAAAAGTTCTAATCGGCGTTGTACATTTTTGAGTCCGATACCGCCCTGTATTACTTTGTTTTTTGTTTTTGGAATAGCATTCTGCACCAGAAATAGAATTTCATTTTCCAACATATCCAATTGAATCAAAATCTGTGATTCATTATCGGTACTCATTCCGTGTTTAACAGCATTTTCAATAAAGGGAATAAATAAAAACGGTGCGACCATGTGTCGGTCTGGAGTTCCGTTGATAATAAAATCAATTTTTGCTTTATTTTTTCTGAGCGCATCCAATTTTAAATACGTATTGAGATAATTAATTTCATCTTTTAAGTACACTTTTTCTTTAGCGCAATCATACAATTGGTATCGCAATAATTCTGATAATAATAAAATACTTTCTGAGGCTTCTGCTGGGCGAACCTGTGATTGTACATAGATATTATTTAATGCATTAAAGAGGGAATGCGGATTAATCTGATCTTTAAGATAGGCTAGTTCTGTCTCCAGATTAGCAGATTTTAAATCAGAAATATAATTTTGGTCTACAATATAGTTTTTAAATAATTTTATCGAAACTGCGGTTCCCAATAACGTCATGGTCAGTACAAAAGGAAGAATAACGATATCAAAAAAGGTCAAATAAGTACCATCATCGAATTCCATACCTATATCGGGAAAATCGTTCATACAGACTAGCATGATATTAATTACCAATATTATCAATGATAAAAGACCGTATTGGGCATATTTTCCTTTTAGAAAAAATTTGGGGATTAACACATAAAAATTTATGTACACCATTACCATATCTAGGGCGATTCCAAATGCTACGTATTTCATCTGATCCCATTCATGGCTTGCTGTCAATCCAAATAAAGATAGAAAATCGTCCAAATACATTACTATCCAAAACAACACATGCCACCAAATCCGGTAACGGCTGTTTAAGATTAAATCCAATAATTTATTCTGTTGCATGATGGTGTTTTAGACTCACATTCCAATATTCTCAACAAAAATAGGGCATTCTACGCTACCCTTGCCATTCAAAAGTATAATAAAACCCTACAAAAGTATATTAAACCAAATCCTTTAGTATAAAATGGGATATTTCATCTAAAAAACGCCCCTATATTTGTTCTATATCCAACATGATTTACTCATTTACCTAAAAAAATAAAATATCGAAGAAACCCATACTTGTAATAATTCATGAACCCGATTAACGATTAGCCTGACATTTTAATCATTGGTCATAAAATCATTCATTATGAAAAACAAGTTTTGGATATTTATCACTTTAGCACTCGTAATTAGTGCCTGCCAACGCGAAGACTATTTCGAAGACATCAGTCCAGACACTGGATCTTTTGTGGAAGACGATTTTGGATCTGATGATACTGCCAACGACGATCATCCTGGCAATCATGACCACGGAAGCGACGGAGAAGCCGTGCTTACCACTTACCGCATCAATGGAGACGATCTTGATAAAATAAAAGATCATAACGTCGCTGCCAAGTACCAATCTTTTCAACAAGATTACGCTAAACATCTAGATATGTGGCAGTTTGTTACTCGATTACTTCCATACGAGTTTCGAGGACGATTAATCGAATTCGAAGTCTTTCATGGAGAAAACGAATTGCTAGGATATGTTGCTCCTATTAACGATGGGGATCTAAGTCGCTGGAAATTTGCTCTTGCAATAGATGCAGCAAACAATCTTGAACAGATAGATTTTAAAGATTTTTTTACCTATGTAGTTATTCACGAATACGGTCATGTACTTACTCTAAATGAGGAAGAAATAAAGACCAATTACACCAACTGCAATACGTTTGAAACACAAGAAGGGTGCCCGAAAATTAATTCATATATCTATCGAAATTTTCAAATTGGCTGGTCAGATATTTATGAAGAATTCAGACAACTTGCCGAAGAAGATATCATTGATTTTTATGAAAAATATAAAGAACGATTTTCTAGTGATTACGCGGCTACTAATCCTGGCGAAGACATAGCGGAGGTATTTGCTTTTTTCATTACAACCGAAGAAGCACCTCGAGGAAATACGATTGCTGATCAAAAAATCAAAGCCATGTACGATCGGCCTTACCTCGTAGAATTGAGAAATAAGATTAGAAAAAATCCTGCAGTACGATCCCTTAAAGCAGGCAGTTGGTTGGATAACCCCTTACGCAAGCAATTTAAAATTGGCAAGCACCAACATCTTGGAACCTAAATAAGAGATTTAAATTTTTCCTACAATACTACTTGTTATCACCGAAAAAGAATTAAGTCATTTCGCTAATTCTAACGACCAGAAACATATCCCACTTTCTGGTGCACACTACTGCAAAAGCTGATACTTCAAACCCTTATATTCTTTACATTAAAAAAATAACATGAAAAATTTAATTTTTTGTCTAAGCATTCTATCCCTTTTACTTTGTCTTTATTCCTGTAATGAAGACGAAAATCTAGCACCAGATAATGCTCCAGAAACTGCCCTTTCTGAAGCTGCCATTAATTCTCCGCTGCAAGGAGAAGATCGTACTTGTAATATGGAAGCTCACATGAGTCGATTAATTGCAGATCCAGAATATAGAAAAGCGCACCAGGAAAAATTTGCTCGACTAGAAGGATACGCCGCTGAACGAAGTGCTCTTTGTAACGATCCAGTTACCTTACCAATCGCAGTTCATTTCCAAGGAGTTAGTAATCCCGATGTTGGTTGTTTACGTCAACTAGCCATTTCGCAAATCATGGTACTCAATGCGGATTTCCAAGGAAATAACAGTGATATTACCAACTGGGATAACAACGCATCTAACTCTTTTCCAGGGATTAGCAATGGAGATGCTTGTGTTGAATTTTGTTTACCAACACAAGATCACCCATCCGGTTTCAACCTAAATGATGGGGATCCTGCGGTAACGATCAATCAAACCAGCGGAGATAATGCCAATCAATGGAACGGCTACATAAATATTTTTGTACGAGCTAATTTAGGAGCCTTGGGTTATTCTCCTTTAGGTGGTAGTGGGAATGGAGATGGAGTAACCATTGACGCAAATGCCTTCGGAACAGGTAGTGGCTGTGGTTCTGTCTCTCCAAGTAGTCCATACGACCTTGGAAGAACATTGACCCATGAGTTAGGCCATTATTTATTATTAGATCACATATGGGGAGGCAATGGTGGCTGCAACGATGACGATCAGGTAAGCGACACTCCCGTTTCAAATCAGCCTTATTATGGTTGTCCAAATATCGGGGCCAGTTCCTGTTCCAGTACAGATATGCACATGAATTATATGGATTATACTAATGATGCCTGCATGTATATGTTCTCTGCTGGTCAAGCAACGCGAGTAGAAGGATATATTAATACCAGTTTACAGAATGTTGTAGCAAAAGGAAATCAAATTTGTGGTGGTTCAAACCCGCCCCCACCTACTTGTACAGATGGCATCCAAAATGGGAACGAAACCGGTATCGACTGTGGCGGTCCAGATTGTGACCCTTGTACAGTAGCGCCTACTTGCACGGACGGCATCCAAAATGGGAATGAGACTGGTGTTGATTGTGGTGGTCCAGATTGTGACCCTTGTAACGTAGCTCCTACTTGTACAGATGGCATCCAAAATGGAAACGAAACTGGTGTCGACTGTGGTGGTCCAGATTGTGACCCTTGTAGTGAACCTGGCAGCTGTAATACACCGCAAAATATTTCAGCTACTGTAACTAGTAGCACTAGTGCCTTGGTTAGTTGGAGTCCCGTCAGTGGTGCGTTGAGATATCAAGTTCGATATAAAAAAGTCGGACAACATCCTTGGCAGGCAAGAACTTCTGGCACTACCGAAAGAGTATTGCAAGATCTAGAACCTGGGACAAGATATCGTTATAGAGTTAGAACAATTTGTGATGGTAAGCGATCTAAATGGAGTGATACTGGAGCCTTTGAGACAGATTCTAGTAGCTCTAATGAGTGTACTGACAACGAACTAACTTTTGATTTAACACTTGACTATTATGGAGGGGAGACAAGCTGGGAGCTATTGAACGAAGCCGGTTCGGTGGTCTATAGTGGCGACAATTATCCAAATTTTCAAGAAGGATTCAATATCCAAGAAGATTGGTGTTTAGAGGATGGTTGCTATACTTTTGCGATTTACGATGATTATGGTGATGGTATTTGTTGCGATTACGGTGAAGGATCTTATACGATCGCAGATGGAAACGGTAATGTTATATATGAATCAGATGGATACTTCTCTTACGTAGAATATGTAGACTTTTGTTTAGGCTATGATTTTTTCAATAGCGTACAAAATCGGAAGAGTACAAAAGCGAGAAATACTACTAAGAAAAGACTTCCAGGTGCTGCACGAGAGTAATGCAAATTAAGGATTAGAATTTATGAGAGATGTCCCGGATTTTGGTTTAGGCTAAGGTTCGGGATTTTTTATGTTTTAACCTTGATAGGTGACTTGGAATCTTCATTAAGCGTTCCTCTTTTGATTTTATTGATCGCAGAGATGCAGAGGTCGCAGCGTGGTTCGTAGATTTTTTTGATTGGAGGTGGGTCTGTATTCATGAATTATTTTTTGGATCGATCTTTTGATTTTTTTCTCGCAGAGACGCAGAGACGCAGAGGTCGCAGCGTGGTTCGTAGATTTTTTTGATTGGAGGTGGGTCTAAATT
>CAZYAC010000140.1:0-9819 GCA_964645475.1 uncultured Saprospiraceae bacterium
AAATAGCCATTGATTTTGAACCAGCTCCTTGTAGCGTAGTAAGTAATATTGGAATTTTTATTGATTGCAGCCCAAGCGTTAATAACGCTAGATGGAGGACAGGAATTCTAGCAGCAATCAATGAATATAATAATACAAGTACTGGAATAAATATGAGAGTTGTACAGACTGATGATGTAGATGAAGAAGGAGTAGCCCATATTATTGAAATTAGCTGTGTATTTTTTCAAGGCGGGTTTGCTGGTACTACTGCATTTGGAGAATTTCCAGCCGGAGATGGAGCTTTAGGAAATCAAATATTTTTAAATGAAATCTTCGGTCAATGTATGGATGCGTGTTTTTTTACCGGAGTAGTGATGCATGAGTTAGGCCACACCCTTGGAATGGTTCACAACGATCATAATCAGACTTGTCTAAAAGGGAGTAGCGATATCATTCATAATGGAAATGGATTTTTTACGTTTAACGACACAGAATTTGGTTTTATACATATTCCTAACACTACGGCTGTAGGAGATTGGGATAACACTTCAGTTTTCAACTCGGTGATAGTATGCAATAATCCAAATTGTGCCTTCAACCAAAATGATCTTGCTCTTTTGGAATTCTTGTACCCAGAGCCAGAACATCCTTGTAATTGTCCTAGATTATTTGAGGCTTGTGCTTGTGAAGAAACCCTTACGCTTCGCTACGAAACCAATTATGAAGAAGCAAGATGTGTACCTCCTAATGCAAATATAAATGTTTGCGCCTATGGTAATGTAGGACCAACCCCAGAAGGCGCTACTTATTCTTGGGGAATCGGCGGTGATATCGTGCTATCCGGCAATACTCAAAGCAGTATTGTAAATGAATTAACTACGCGTTGTATTCGTGTAAACGTTGGTGCTAATGGTGGGTCAGTAAGTGTTTTTGTAAATACACCAAATGAGGAATGTGGAAACGACGGAGTCCTCTCTCTTAACCTTCAAATAAGTGTTTGTGAGAATATTGGTGGAGGTGATCCAACCGCTCCTGGATTTATCATTGAGAAATAATATTTGATTTATCGATCTTCAGATATTAATTATGAGTCATCCCGAATTTCAAATAAATTTGAGATTCGGGATTTTTATTTTTAGAAAACTATTACTCCCGATCATCTTTTTAGTCTCTTTGAGAATACCGCTAGCCCCTCACAAAGATAAGCCAAAAGCCGAGCCGTTCGTTTTCACCTCCAGGTGAAGATACAAAAAGCTCTTGGTTTCGTTTCAGTAGGAAAGTTTGTCGAAGATTTCGTATCTACACGTGGACGTGTAAACGAGCGACAAAACTTGTGCTGTTATAGCGGCACAGCCAGTCAAGGCGTAGATCGTTTTATTATATATATTCACCTAATTCTTTTTGTTTAAATCCGATAACATAAACTTTATTATTCTCAGAATTTCTCAACATCTCGAAGTACAAAGCTGGCTGAAAAAGTATATGTAAAACTCCAAGATTATATGAGTATTTTTCTTTGGGGGACTTAGGTAGTATACAAGTTAATTTATCAGTTTTAGTGGTTGTCTTACTTTTATTTTTAACTGAAAAATTCCATTTCAAATTCCTAATATTTAAAATGTATGAATCAGAAAACTGGAAGTTGTGGTGTCACAGCGGGGACGGCCAAGGCCATGAATGATTATATTATGAAGTTGATTTTTGTTACGTTGGAGGATCAACCGACCACAGAAACGCTTCGAATAAATGAATATTTTTTAGCAAAAAATTGGAAGTAGGGGATAGACCAAGATCAACCATGTAGCCCATTCTGTCCTCCATTACAACCAAACTAAAGCCGAGCGCTCGTTTGCACCTCCAGGTGCAGATACAAAAAGCCTAGCCCTTATTTAGTTCCACATTTAAGTTCTAAGGAAGATTGTAGAAGATTTCGTATCTACACGAGACGTGTAAACGAGCGAGGATAGTTGTGCTGTCACAGCGGGGTACTAAGGAAGAAAACTTATACGACTAAACAGATAATTCAATTTTTAGAAGAGCTAGATTTTAAGGTTTCCTAAACTTTCAAAGTTTAGGAAACCTTAAAACATTCCCCGACCATCACCTCCCATCCAACCCATTCCACTTTAAAATAATTTCCTCCAAAATATCTCGAATCCCCGTTACGCCATCGGTAAACGAATCCACCTTTACCAGGATTTGCGCCATCGGATCATCTGAATTCATAGTTCGAAAAACCTTGTTTTTAGAAAAAGTTTCCTTGATACTTTCCCAACGAATGGCCTCTTCCGGGCTCATCGTGTTTGTCATCTCTTTGAACTTTAGCAAGTTTGCTTCCGCAGCCGTAGTCAACGTTTGAGACTCGGTCTCGTAGTGACTCAGAATTAAGGTCTGCAATTCTTCATCGTTCATAATAGGGACGACCTTTTCGGTCAATTTATTCATATCACGATAAGAGCCTTGCAACTTAAAAGCAGGTTCGGTTCGATAGTCTTCGGAGATGGCGGCAGAACGAATGTACTCCTGATTGACCGTCAATACGATGTCTCGAATAGCCAGTAATTTCTTTAAAACTAAAGTGTATTCATTGATCTCTTCTTGCGAATGGTTCGCTTCAAAACTCAAGCCTTCTTGGCTACCGGTTTCAATGTACGACAACAAAGTATGAACATCCTTATGACTTTTCACCGCCAGTCTTTGCAGGATAGGATTAGACGTCAAGGCATTCTCAATATAACTCAACTTGAAGACTTTTTCGGAATCTCCAATGATGTTCCCCAAGTTGTAAATGTCCGCACGATTGGCGAGCATGTCAGGGATCTGAAATTTTTCACCGCTCTCAGTATAAGGATTTCCAGCCATTACCACAGAGATCCGCTTACCCCGTAAATCATAGGTTTTGGATTGTCCTTGATACACGCCTTCGATCTTTCGTTGGGCATCACAAAGCGAAATAAATTTTTGTAAAAACTCCGGATGGCAATGCTGAATATCATCAATATACAACATGACGTTGTTGCCCATTTCTAAGGCGAGATTGAGTTTTTCCAATTCCTGACGCGCCGCTATATTGGGTGCTTCCGCAGGATCGAGAGAAGTTACTTGATGGCCTAGTGCCGGACCATTTATTTTCATAAAAATCAAACCTAGACGATTGGCGATGTACTCCATCAACGTTGTCTTACCATATCCCGGAGGAGAAATCAAAAGCAACATTCCCATACGATCGGTCCGCGCGCCTGCTCCTGCTGCTCCAATTTGTTTTGCTAGGTTGTCACCAAAAATAGGTAAGTAAACCTGATCGATTAGTTGGTTACGCACAAAAGTACTTAAGACGCGTGGCTTAAATTCTTCCAAGCGAAGATCTGCGCGGTAGCGATCCGTCATCGATTTTTTCAAGTCCAAGAAATGCTGAAATTGAGGTACGACCGCTCCCGTATAATCTGCCATTTTAGACATAAAACCATTATAATCCATGGCATAGCGCCCCTCCTCAATTATTGGATGGGTGCTCTGCAACTCGTCTACTGCAATCATCGTCTCCGACTTAATTAAAGTACTGGATTTGAAATCATCTAAAAAAAGTAACGCTGCCGTTTCGTCCAAATAAGTAAGTCCATGGGAGGTTGGATGTTGCTCCATAAAAGCTTCTACCCACTTGCGAATCAACTCATACTGCTCTACTGGATTATCACTCAAATCAAGAAGTGAATCCTGATAGAATTTTGTCGAACTTTTTACCTTCAGGTATTTCATAAAATCCTTCCGCAACTGATCCGCTGGCTGACTGAGAATAAAATGCTCCGATCGCGTTAACTCTCTAAACAAATATTCCGCCACCTGCTGTTGATCTACTTCCACAAACAATTGGGACGTTTCCACAAAATTTGAAATCGCTGTTTCTAAATCATTAATTAAAAAATCAAACCCATGTGTGTCCGGAAACATTTTCAGAATCTTCCCAGCTGAATTAAACTGATTTTGAAATAAGGTTTTTTGCGCTTCCCCCAAAAAGGTTTTCCAAAACAATTTTGCGCAAGCACGCACCTCCGGCAAGAAACATAAGAGATCAATCTCACTAGACAAAGCCAACAAAGCCGATAGCAATTTGCTCGCATCTTTATCATGAATGCCTTTTGTATAGGCTTCCTGATAGCGGGTAGCCGCATGCTGCTGTACAAATTCTAATAGATTTCCATTGGCTTCTATCAAGGCTTTGCGATCAGCGGATTGAAAGACCTGATAAGCTAGGTACTCTGCCCGGGAGACCACTTCGTTTTCAGAAATAATAGATTGACTCCAAACCGCTTTCGTTTTCAAAAATTCCGGATCATTGATCTCAGAAAAGAAATCTGTTCCGGTCAAGTGAAAATTCATTTTGCCATTTTCCTGCACAATGGTCAGATCCAATGGTTGTACGTTCACGGAAAATTTATGCTTACCTAATTGTATGACATTTTCTCCATCTACAAAAAGATCCTGCTTATCGCGTAGCTGGCGAATAGCTTCTTCTTTTAGTGTTTTTAAGGAGGTCTGTATGGTACTCGCTTTATTGCTGTCATCCAAATCATGCAATTGCTGAATGATATCTCGCACTTTATCGATCATTAGATCGGCCGCAAAGAAACCATTGATTTCATGGACATCCTTGATGGACTTGATACGGGTGCGAATACCTTTTAGGATTCGATCAGCGGCATTTTGCAAACCAAGCGTTCGGTTATTTCTAGCCTCTAACAACTGATTCTTCTTCGATTCGAAAGCATTGTATACTTCCTCCCGCTTTTCGGTGATTTTTAAAATAAACTCTTCGAATTCCACAAAACGTCCTTCCAATTCTTCCAACTGAACCATCAACTTAGTCAGATATTCATCACATTTCTGTGGGCTATCTGAAATGTCTAGATAGTTGATAATCCCTTGGTCAAGGAGTTTCAATTGTGCATTAAATTCAGCCACGGATTCAGCACCGACTAAACTTTTTTGCTTTTTCTTAACGGCGGCTTTCACTTGGTTAAGGCGAGCAAATAGGGTAGAGATATTATCGATGATGCGAGTGGTCTGCGTCGCATCTTCGATTTTTAAATTACTGACGATTTCAATCAGCATTTCTAGTTCACTGGCAATCTTTCCAATACTTTCTTCTCGCTCTTTTGCCTCCATACCCGTTTCCACCAGTTCTATCTTCTTCGTTTCCTCGGTTATTTTTGTTTCGTATGGTGTTAATGCCTCGTCTTGTAGCAAAAATTGTACACAGTCATTTGATAACTGTTCTGTCATTTCTGCACTTTTAGTTTCTAGACTTTCCACTAATTCTAAATCTGTATAGCGCAATTCCTTCAAAGAGATAATCTCCCCACGAAGGATCCGTAAGTCGCTTAACGTTTCTACAAATAAATCAATCTGATCAAAAGTTTGCCGGCTTACGGTGCTAAATAAAGTTTCTGCTTTTGTGTTGACCCGTTGGATCTCCGTTGCCGTACTTTTCTCCATGCTGCGCTTCTTCTCATACTCGTCGATGGCGGAAGTCGCCGTCTCTTGAATTTGCGATAAGCCAGTCGCAAGGTTAAAGGTCTCTTCCTTCCCGATCCAATAATAGGAATCGTTAATGTCCGAACATTTCTTAGAAAGATCGGTATACAAGTCGTTATAACTATCTTGCTTGCCGCAAAGGTTTAGTACCTCCTGGCATTCCGCCATCGCTTTTACGATGTCTTTGTTTCCAATTTTAAAAAGATAAGAATCCTGGTGCTCAGAAGGCATGATGATACCGGTCACAAAAGGCGTTTGCCAAATTTGGACCACATGATGCTTGGTCGCATCTTCTTCCGCCTTAAAGTAAGTTAACTCACCATTTGGAAATAGCGCATAACCATGGCAGATGATCGGCGTCGCTAAGCTCTGCGCGATTAGATTGTAATGGTGAAGGACATAAGTACCTTTTATGCTGTTGTAAAAAACATACAGAAAATCTTCTCCGTTGGGCGAAACAATGCGCTTTTTAAAACGCTTATTACGCATGTTCGGATCGAATATTTTTCGTTCGCCAGTTTGCAAATAATAACCATTTGCAAAGATCACCCCATGGTTGTCAGGCAATAAAACACCTGAATCCGCCAGTGCATCAATGCGCTGAACTTCTTCCATTTTTTCATTAAAAACGAAGTAGCGAAAATCTTCTTGATAAGGTCGAATTTTCAAAACGATCAAGTGCCCCAAATCAGCATAGAAATATTCTGCATCATCCAATGACTGCTCTTGGTATTCTACTTCTTCCCGATAGATTCCTTGTCCATCATCGGTGTTGTCTTCGACTTTGATAGTCAAGTCACCACCTACTGTTTCTACAAATACCCGATCCATCACAGAGACATGGGGATGCCTTCCCTTGCGGTGAAAGTCACGGTGTACCCGCGTCCATTGAAATTCATGCTGGGCTGGATATTTTACTTCCTGATCAGAACGATTGTCCACATAAACCAATTCGCCATCTTTCATCAACCACTTGAAGGATTTAAAATCTTGACTCGTTTTACCAACATGAAAAACCATGTAGAGATACGATCCAATCACCATAAATCGTGCAAAAGATGCTTTCTTATAATAACGATACAAGTTCTGAAAATCTAGTTCGAATTTTTCATCATTCAAAAGACTCAGGTTTTCTTCTTGAAAACTCTTTCCATCAAATTTATAAATGCTAAATACATCTTTGACTTTTATTCCTGATCTCAAACCGATGTGGACATTGTAACCAAAGATGGATAGATCACCCACGGCTACGATATCTCGCGCGATGCAATGGTTATCGGTGTTGATTCGATCATTGGCAATAAGTTGTGTTTCGATGGCTCCGAAAACTTCTTTTCTTGCTTCGTTTAGTTGGGTTAGGCGGTTTCGTAGATCACTGGCCTGATTGTCTAATCGCTGGCGTATTATTTCGTAGGTTCCACCTTCTAGGGCTGTATTTTTATTTGAATTATTTTCCATAATTAAGTACGTGTTCAAAATAGTTAATAACCTATGACGGTCTCTTTTTTATTTATACTTCGTTAAAAAGCCTCGTGATAGCTATGGCTATCCTTACGTTTTTTGCCTTGTCTAAACAAAAAATACCCTCAGTCATAGCTTATCATTATTTTTGACCAAGTACTTAGGCTTTTAAATTTTCCTTGACTTTATTCGTTTGTTTTAGTTTGGGGTCTATCCATTTTAATCGTCGGACTTCAGTCCGGCGAATGAGCATTACGGTAGTAGGAAAATTTTGAATTTGATTGCCATATTAATTTTGATTTTTAAACGATAGTAGAAATATTCTAATTCTCTAAAGTACCCTGCCCACAATTTGCAGGCAGGGTTTGAGTTTTCATAACTCAAGAGGTCCAAGTACTTAGACCTTTACATTTTAGAGAAGGCTTCCGACGATCTGTTTTCCAATGTCTAGGTCACGGACCGTTTCCATTAGCAAGGTGATCGTCTCTTTATCTTCTTCGCTACTTAACTTTTCGTGCATCTTCAACAAGAGTGCAGAGATGGACAAGCTTTTCACCTCATCAGCGGTGGTTTCTGCTTTAGTCATCAAATCTTTGATCTTACCAAGTAGACCACCTTCGCTTCCGTTGCCAATCAGGCCAGTTTTGAGGCTCGTCAAGTGCTTACTGTTATCCAGTGTTCGGTCAATTGACTTACCGCGATTGATAGCATTCATGATATTATCAACGAAGGTCATTTCTCCTCCTACAATATCGATGTTTGCCGTCTTGAACGCTTCGCCCAAAACCTTCGCCTGTGCATCAGCAATGACGCCCTGGATGTTGATGTTGGCCAAATCAATTTCCTTTTCTTTCTCTAACCGTAGCTTGAACTCTTCATGCTCTCTTCCTACACCATCCAACTTCTGCATTGCAAGTGCCTTCTCTTCTACGCCTTTCGCTTCCACAGATAACCGCTCTCCTAGGACCTTCGCTTCCGTCAATCCTTTCTCTTGCATCACTTCCGCTTCCACTAATCCTTGCTTGCGCATGGCATCTGCTTTCGCTTCTACTCCTTTCGCTTCCGCAATCGCTTTCTTTTCGATCACAATCGCCTCGAGGCTACCCTCATACTCTTTCGCTTTTGCTTTTGCTTCGGTGACTTGCGCCTCGGATAATCCGATAGTCGCCTCTTCCGCAGCTTTTGCTTCCGCGTTGATCTTACGGGCTTCTGCTTCTTTCTCTGCTGCATTCATGTTCGCTTCAGCTTCGATTAACTTCGTTTTAGCGGCTATCTCCGCCGCGAGCTTATCAGCCTCTGCCATCTTAGAATGTTCAATAATCGTAGCTTCTCCCTTCTCCTCTGCTTGGATGACTGCGACTCTCTTCGCACGTTCAGCCGTCGCAATTTCGCGGGTATCTTTGATCTTCTCTTCCTCTTCCACCACTTTCTTCTCTACCATAATTCGATCTTTAATCACATCTTGGATGTTCTTACGTTCGAGCTCAATGGCGCGCTCTTTCTCAATTTCAGCAAGGGTGACGATCTTCTCTTTTTCAGTAAGTTCTAACAAACGTTCCTTGTCTACTCGCTCCGTCTCTACCGCTTCGGTACGTTCCTTATTTTTCGATGCGACAATTACCTGTCGTAGTTTATTCTCTTCTGCAATGGCCAATTCTTCATCCGTTCGGATGCGAACCATTTGAGAACGTAAGCGCTCTTCTTCGTTGATCTTAGTAATCTCCGCTTCTTCACGAGCAGTGATGTTGGCGATCTCTCTCAGTTGACGCTGCTGCTTTTCAGCCAATTGTCGCTCGTATTCGAGGATGGCTTCTTGTGCTTCTACATTCTGCTCTTTGATCGTTTTCTCTTCTTCTCTACGAATGGAGTTGGCGGCAATCTTTTGCGTAGCGGTGAGTTCGGTGATTTTCTTAATACCTTCAGAATCGAGGATATTGTTTTCACTTAAAAACTCTAATGGCGTTTGCTCTAGATAATCAATCGCGGCATCGTCTAGGA
Organism: uncultured Saprospiraceae bacterium; assembly: GCA_964645475.1. Taxonomy (GTDB): domain Bacteria; phylum Bacteroidota; class Bacteroidia; order Chitinophagales; family Saprospiraceae; genus JALZUU01. The sequence continues at coordinate 8,974 of CAZYAC010000140.1, forward strand.
CATAACCGTTTAGGTCGGTGCCGATGATACCAAGGATTTCTTGCTTGAACTTTTCGCGGGAATCGTATAAGTCGACAAAGTCGAAACGCTTTCCAGCGGTTTTTAATGCTTCTGAGAATTTTGCTTCAAAGAGCACATTAAGGGTGGTTGGGTCAGAAGCCCGAGCGCAGCCAATGGTCTGTGCAACAGTGGTGATATCTGAAGTTTCTTTGTTTACTCGTACAAAGAAGACTACTTTAATATCTGCGCGCATATTGTCTTTACAAATCAGACCGTCTTTTTTAAGACGAGCGATTTCGATGGTTTTGACGGAAAGGTCCATTTGTTCTACCATATGTAAAACTGGTACGACAAACATTCCCTTGTCGAAAACAACTTTGGTACCTCCACTTCCGGTACGAATTAGGGCTTGACCCTGTGGAACTTTTTTATACCATGATATGGCTGCGACGAAACATCCTACAAATATGAGGGCTATAATTCCGACGACGATATATATTACTGGTGATAACATAATTAAGTATTTTTTAATTTTCAAAATAGGCTGTTGATCTATACTAACAAAGGATGAATGATCAACAATTAGTACTTTATATTTAGTGACCTTTCGGTCAAAAGCGCTTACGGAACTGTGGGATTAGAAAAATTCATGTTTGTTTTTTTATTGTTTAAATAGGTTTTAATTTTGCTTCTTGCTTCTTGCTTCTTGCTCTCTTTAATCGCGGTCGAGTGAAGCAAGTAGCAAGAAGCAAATGGCCAATAGCATTTTTTTTAAAAAATCAAAAAAGTGCTGACTCGTCATATTTTTGGATTATGTAATAAGGTTTATTTTTTTGCTTGCGAAGA
>CAZYAC010000140.1:9919-11916 GCA_964645475.1 uncultured Saprospiraceae bacterium
TGACTCGTCATATTTTTGGATTATGTAATAAGGTTTATTTTTTTGCTTGCGAAGAATTAATGCCTCCGCTCCTTTCTCTAAACTATCTGTGCTTTCCTTTTCCATTTTTACATTTATGAGTAATCGATTGTCGTCTATTAGTACTTCTGCTTGTCCCATTTTGGCGTTCGTAGCAGGGAGGACCAACTTGCAAAGCATGCCAACATAATCGACGGGTTCAATTCCTGTGTCCATTTTTTCAAAAACTGGAATCAATGGTTTTGTAATCATTTTTGCCAAACATAATCCGATAAACAGATTAGGAATGATCAAAGCCAATCCAAATAGGAACGATCCATTTCCTAAATAATAATTCCCTAAAATAGATCCTGCCCAACAAGACAAGACTACAAAAGACATAATCACCATAAATGGAAGTTTTCCAAAATTGAAAAAATGTAGAACTCCTGCTATGTTTCCTGCTCCACCTGTGCCTAACTCAGCATCTACGTCTACCTCCACGTCCACATCTACCTCTAAATCAAAGTCTATATCAAATGATCCAAAATCCATGGCACCAATAATGATCATCAACCAGTACAACACGACCAGTACTAACAGGAAGGTGTACACCACATTCATGGGACTAAAAGCGATTTGGATTAATTCATTCATTGTATAAGTATTTAAGAAAATTAGTTACAGTTAAATTTAATCTGTAAATGTTTTGTTCGATATACTACAATAAGTCACTTTTAAAGGGGAATAACTAAAAATATCGATTAGTCACGATGGAAACTCGACGAAATGTTAAGGAAATATTAATTAGTTATTTTTAAGATGTCTGGAGAGGTGTTTTGCACTGATACAGCAGTGAAATTCACCTTGAATAAATTGATGTTGAAGGAGTTTATTAAAAGGATCCTTCTATAGCTTACAATGGCTAGCATAAAAAAAATGTGACCCCAAAAAGTAATTTTTTAAAAAAAAGAATCTGAAATGAATTTGATATGGAGGAGGATTAATCGCTTTCCAGACGCTCGCTTACGCACTTTACTATCTCGCAGAGTCCCCAAAACTTGGGTTTGGAGAAAACCGTCCGGAAGGAAAAAGAAAAAAATGCACCTTTGGTAGATCAAATTTTAAATTGAAACAACCAAAGAGATCAAGTTAGAATAATAAAATTTTTACTAGCAAAAAAATAGGATAATAGAGTATAAAATACGACCTTGTTTTAGATGACCCAAATAAGCACTTCTACTTTTTTAATTAAACGTTATCTTTCATATACGTGGCTAAAAGATGATTTAATAACGTTTGTTAAGAACCCTAAGTATTATTTATGTGCTATACCCCAATCATATCGCTTGCCATTTTTCTAACCTGTTTTGCACACTCCCTACTTGGACAGACCGTCCAAATAATGGACACTGGAAATTCAATAAAAATTTTAGAAGAAATTGAATTACTACGAGAAAATGATCAAATCCTTTCATTACAAGATGTCAAATCTAAATCATTTTCTAAATACCCTACTTGGAAAGATCAAATTATTTCGAATGAAGTGTATTGGGGACGAGTCGAAATCGAAAACCTAAGACCTAAATCAAAATTAGCGATGAATTGGGTGATTGAATTTCCGATCACATTGACAGATGTATCCGTGTACGTGGTTAATAAAAATGGAGCGATACAAAAAGGGAGAACGGGTCAATTTGTTCCTATAAAAGAAAGATCTTTTGCACCCATATTAAAAGCCAACCTGTTCCAATTAAATATTCCCTTAGCGGAGAAAACCACAATTTATTTTAAGGCAAAATGTGAGCGTAAAAATGCAATCCCAAAATTTAATTTAAAACTTTATTCGAGTAACTATTTTTTCGATCAATTAAAGAATAAAAGATTAAGGCAAGGACTTTTTATTGGATTTATGTTAATGATGTTGACTTATAATTTATTTTTATATTTTTTTAATGCAAAAGATAAAACCTATCTGTATTATTCCATTTATATTTTTG